>JACQOX010000048.1 GCA_016202335.1 Deltaproteobacteria bacterium | reverse complement strand
AGCGGTTTGAGCGTATGCATGCTCACCACCCGGCATTCGATGCCTTGGGTCGAAAGAACTGCAGCCGCCTTCCAGGCCTCTTCCACGATGCTTCCGGTGGCGATGAGCGTCGCATCGGTCCCGTCGCGATAGATGCGCGCTTTGCCGAGCGTAAAAGTTTCACCGACCTCGGCATCGCGCTGCATGGAAGCGCGATCGAGGCGAAGAAAACCCACGCCTTTTTTCTGCACCAGTGCCTTGGTGGCTTCAGAAACTTCCCAGGTATCACCCGGCGCCACCACCGTCATGTTGGGCAGCGCGCGGAGAATCGCCAGATCTTCGGTGGCATGGTGGGAAAACCCAAGCGCGCCGTAGCTGAATCCCCCACCGATGGAGACGACATTCACATTGGCTTCGTGATAACAGGCGTCATTGCGGATCTGCTCCAGACAGCGCAGCGTTGGAAAATTGCCGATGGAATACGTAAACACCACGCGGCCTTCGAGCGCGAGTCCCGTAGCGATGCCCGTCATGTTTTGTTCCGCCACACCGACGTTCAAGAATTGCTTGGGACAGGCAGTAGCAAATTTTTCAAAGACGCTAAAGCCCAAGTCTCCGGTGATGAGGAGAAGACGGCGATCTAACTTCGCGAGTTCCAATAATTGTTGGACGAAAATATCTCTCATTTCAATTCCTTCACCGCATTTTCATATTCTTCACCCTGCGCCGTACGATAATGCCACAACACTGAATTCTGCATAAACGAAACGCCTTTGCCCTTCACCGTATGCGCGATCAGGCAGGAAGGCTTGCCAACCGTAAACGGAAGCGTGGCACAGGCTTCGCTGATGGCCGCGTGATCATGGCCATCGACTTCAGCGACACTCCAGCCAAAACTTTCCCATTTCTGGCGAAATGGTTCGAGTCCGAGGGTTTCCGCCACGGGCCCCAGGCTTTGAATCTTATTGTAGTCGATCACCGCCACGAGGTTGTCGAGCTTATGGTGCGCGGCGAACAGAATCGCTTCCCAATTGGAGCCTTCATCGCATTCGCCGTCACTGAGCAGCACGACCACGCGATGTTTTTTCTCATCGAGCTTGGCGCCATAGGCCATCCCGGTTCCCACCGACAAACCATGTCCCAGGGAACCCGTCGAAAATTCAACACCCGGCATTTCTTTGTGCGTCACATGCCCGCAGAGATAGGAGCCATCTTGATAGTGCGAGCTGAGTCGCTCGACCGGGAAAAATCCACTTTCAGCCAACACGGCATAGATGCCCGCACCCGCGTGGCCTTTGCTCATGACAAAGCGGTCGCGGCCATCCCACTTCGGCTGTTTCGGATCGACGTTCAGCACTTTTCCGTAGAGCACCGCCAAAAGATCCGCACACGACAACACGGACCCGATGTGGGAACTTTTCCCCAGATGCGTCATGCGCAGAGCATGGAGGCGAATGCGTTTGGCGAGTTCAAGCGTGTTCATGGATAAAATTTTCGTATGAGTCCGGAAATGTATTCCACGTCGTCTTCGGTCACCGCCATATTGAGCGGCAACATGAGGCAACGCGTGAACAGTTTTTCCGTCTGGGGCAAATTCGAAGAGAGCCCTAACGCATCAAGCTGGTGGATGGCCTTGCCGCCCCACTGAACGAGCGTATCCACGCCATGTTCTTTGAGGTACACTTTCAACTGATCGCGATTCTCAGCTTCGATCTCGTAGTTTTGATAGACATCGAAGTACACGTCCTTTTCCGGCGACGGAGGCAACGTCAGTTTGGATAATCCATGCAACCGTTCATGGTACCAGGTGGCAATGTTGCGGCGATGCGCGATAATGTTTTCATAGCCTGCGAGACGGTAATTGAGCACTGCAGCTTGCAAGTTGTCGAGGCGCGTATTGATCCCCCACATTTCCACCACACCATCGTGGTTCCGACCGTGGTCGCGCATGCAGTACAGTTTATGGGCAATGTCATCGTCATTGGTGACCACAGCACCACCGTCGCCAAAGCACCCAAGATTTTTTGCAGGATAAAAGCTGTAGGCCGCTGCCAGACCGAAACTGCCGGCCATCTTGCCCTTGTATTTGGCGCCCAGCGATTGGGCTGCATCTTCAATAATCGTAAGTTTATGTTTATCCGCAATCGCCTGAAGGTCATCCATCCGACAGGTGCGGCCATTGAGCTGCACCGGCATAATGGCTTTGGTCTTCGGCGTCACGAGCTTGGCGACCGACGCAGGATCCATCAGATGATCCGGGCCGCAGTCGGCGAGCACGGGAGTGGCACCAGCGTAGTGCACCGCTGATGCCGTGGCCACGAAGGTGTGCGACGGCAAAATCACTTCGTCACCAGAACCGATGTCCGCCGCACGCAGCGCGATATGCAGGCCGTCGGTGCAGTTGGCTACACCGAGGGCATGCTTGACGCCTAAAAATTTGGCGAGATTTTGTTCAAATTCACGGCAGTCTTTTTGTAAAATATAGGCCCCGCGGCGCAAAACATCTTGCATCACATTCGTCAGAGCTTTTTCTTCGGCGAGAAATAATTGTGCATACGGAAAAAACGGAACGCGGCGTGTTGTCATCGATCCCCCAAGCTATCGTGTACTCGTTAGAATTTATTGGCCGATTTTTCTTGCCACTACGTATATAGCCGTATGCACGCTGTCAACGAGTTTGGAAGAAAGATTGACGGGAGAAGTGTACTTTCCGTCACCTTCCTTGAATTCACGCGGCATGGTGACAAGTCCCCCAAAGAAAAGGCGCTTCAGCAGGACCTTCCCCTTCATGGTCTTCGGCATCAGATGGCATTTCACCGCGCATCGCTTGATCAGCGATCGCAGTTTCGCCTGACCGGAGGAGGTGTCATCAGGAAAGGCGCCGTACATTTCCGATTGAAACCAATGGCGATGGCAAAGATCATCAAGCTCGGGAATCGAAAAATAACGGTGGCTCATGGGGCTGGGATTAAAATCCGGCCAATCTTTATTGGTGGTGCAGATGATCAGCGTTCCTCCTGGCCGCAGCACGCGATGGGCACCGCGGAAAAACGCCTCCACGTCTTTGAGATAATAAATGGCTTCGTACAGCAAGATCACATCAAAACTCTGATCCGGAAAACCAAGGTGGTGAGCATCAAGGTGGGTCACCTCGATTTCGGGGCGCTTTTGATACGTGGTGCGTGCATGCGCCAAATTGTTCTGTTCGTAATCGCCGCCTACCACTTTTTTAGCGGTGGCCGCCAGAAGTCCCAACCCTTGACCACCACCACAGGCCACTTCAAGGACCTCTTTGCCTTCGCAAAAAGCCGTCGCGAATTTATAGCGGCTGTACGAACGGTCGACCTGAATGGGCAGCACCTTACTTTCTGGGAGTTCCGTAATCGTCGAATAATCAACCTTCATTTAGACTCTCCCCTTTATCGCTTCTTTGAGCGTTGCGAAGAATTCATAAAAAAGAATGCCGGTGCGGTAAAACGAATCAACGGTGGGGACGACATAAAAGAGAGGTTCACGAATTTCACGAGCAAGATGTCCAACTGGTGCGGCGATGGGATAAAGACCTGCCTTGTGAAAAAGCGCCATCGCTCGTGGCATATGCACTGCAGAAGTCACGACGACAATGGGCGCAGTGCCACACACTTCTTTGACAAACGCGACTTCATGATACGTGCTTTTCGAAGTCGTTTCCAGGATGACGTCTCGTTCTTCAACGCCAAGCTGAAGCGCCATCATCTTCATGTATTCGGCGTCACTGATGCCAGATTCACTTCCGCCCGAGAGAATGAGTTTGGTGTGGGGAAGCTGATGATGCAGTGAAATGGCTTCGATGAGACGAGCTAGCGT
>JACQOX010000047.1 GCA_016202335.1 Deltaproteobacteria bacterium | reverse complement strand
GCTCCTGTTACCCGAATCATGCGCTCGGCCAGGTGCATGATTGGATGGCGGAGATTTACGTCAAGTGGGTACGGGCGCACGGCATCATGATCATCTGCCCGGTCCATTGGTATATGGCCCCCAGCGTCTTGAAGCTCATGATGGATCGACTGGTCTGTGCCGACGGTGGCAATCCTGATCCCACCACCACCGATGAAAAGAATCCGGAAAAAGCAAAAGCACTGGAGCTCAAGGGCTGGCACTACCCGCGACATCTTTCTGGACGTGCTTTTTCTGTCGTGGTGCACGGCGACGCTGCGGGCGTGGAAAATGTTCGTCGTTCACTCACAGATTGGCTTAAAGACATGCGCCTGATTCAAGCGGGCGATAGCGCTGTGGTGGAGCAGTATGTTGGCTACTACAAACCTTACGCCACCAGCCACGATGATTTGAATGCCGATACCGCGTTTCACGAACGCGTGCGCAATGCGGCGAGAAGTCTGGTGAACATGGTGCAACAGATTCGCAGTGGAAAGTATGTTGCGCCTGATCAAGACCTGCGCGATCCGCTGCAGAAGTGAGGGATTAAAACGGATAATCTAATGTTGCATAGATCTGCATGCCTTCGCGGCCGAAGCCGAAGTCCAAGCGGCCGAGCACAGAAGGTTTGGCTTTGCCGCGGATGCCGAAACCGGCGACAGGTTGAAGCCGACGGTATTTGATCTCCGAGAAATCATTAAACACTTGGCCCACTGAAAAAAACGGATCCAATGAAATGGCCGTCGCAGTGTTGGCAATGATCCAATTGCCGAGCTCGATGCGCTCTTCCAAATCGATGCTCATCCGATGTCGTCCTGAAAATCGACGTTCAATAAACGCGCGGAGCGTCTCCGGTCCTCCGAGCATCGACTGAAAATAAAACGGAATGGTGTTGCCGAAGCGTTGGTCGAAGATGCCGGAGATGACCGTGACAAAGCGATCGTTCATGAGTCCCCGCGTCCACTTGGTGCGAAAATCATAACCATAAAAACTGTGGTCGCTGCCGAGAGCGGCTGAAGCTCCGACAAAGGTGAGGCTCACCAAATTCCCATGGCCGGTGAGGGGATTTTGATGAGTGTCATACGCCAGTTCAAGTCGCTCGATCAGCGCCTTGGCCGGAACGACTTCAGAATTTCCAGCAAAGGTTTGGAGGGTGTCTGCGACATCTTCCTTTGCGTGAGAGCGCAAATCCCAGCGATCAAACTTGAGCGTTTGGCGAATCGTAAACGCCGAGATCAGGCGATATCCGGCGGTGATATCGGCGACGATGCGGTCGGAGACGAAGTTGGTTTCATTGGCAGGTTGCGTCTCAGGCCCAAATCCAAAAAAACGTTCGAAGGGATAGCGGCGATAACTAAAGCCGCCTTGATAGATAAACGCGTTGCCTTCTTTGGGGAAACGATCGAAGCGGACCGTGGCTTCGCGGGCGTAACGTTTGGCGAGTTCACCGAAAAACATGAACACGGTGTCGGGCTGGGGATACAGGTAAAATGCGACAAAGCCGCCGTATTTGGTGGTATCGTTGTACGTTCCGGCCGGTGCAATGATGGTCTTGAGTTCGCCTTCCTTCCCTGATGCCGTAACCACGGGCATGATCCCAAAGGTGGTGCCTTCGGCAGGCGAGGTTTTGACGATGGGGATGGGGAAAAATGCCCATTCGGCGTCGTGATAAAATTTTCCTAGAGAAGAATGCGGTGGTGGTTGATCCATCGGATCGACAAAGGCCAAAGCGAAGGTTGGCCACCAAAAGATAAGAATCAAAAGAAGGAGTCGCCTGCAGGTGCCGAAGATACGGAGGTTCATGAAAAAAGTGCCTAAGGGATTTCATTTTAGATGTCCATGCTTCCATTGACGAAAGTGGATGGGAAAGAATATATGCGCGTATGTCTTCTCTCTTGCTCACCAACATTTCTCGCCTTGTCACCATGTCCCCAGCAAAAGACCGCCAGGGCCCACTGGGGATCATCGAAAACGCGGCAGTGCTTGTCACAGATGGCAGGATTGCGTGGGTTGGAAAAGACCCTGAGAGTCACACCATCCTTCGACAAGCTCAGGATGAGCGGCTCTGCGATGTCATCGACGCCCAAGGCGCAGTTGTCATGCCAGGCCTCATCGACTGTCATACCCATCTCGTTCATGCCGGAACCAGGCATAATGAATTCAAGATGCGGTCAGAAGGAAAGAGCTATCAACAGATTGCGGCCGATGGCGGTGGCATCATGTCGACCGTGCGTGCAACTCGAGCTGCATCAGAAGAGGCGTTGTTCGAAGAAGCGCGAACTCGGGCAGATGAAGCCTTGAAGTTTGGCGTGACCTGCCTGGAAATAAAGAGTGGATATGGCTTGGATGTTGAAACTGAGCTCAAGATTCTGCGTGTGGCCAAACGGCTTCGTGAATCACATGCCATCGATGTCCATTCAACCTTTCTCGGCGCGCATGTGGTCCCCCTCGAACTGCGTTCAAATAGAACCGAATACATTCGGCAGGTCATTGAAGAGATGATACCTCTCGTGGCGAAAGAAAAACTTGCCTCTGCCTGCGATATTTTTGTCGAAGACATTGCTTTTAGCAAAGACGAAGCGCGTTTGATTTGTGCGGCCGCAAAAAAATATGGCCTTGGAATTCGTTTGCACGTGGACCAGTTCCAAGATGTTGATGGTGGTCGATTCGCGACTGAAGTCGGCGCCACCAATGCCGATCATCTGGATCATCTTTCTGACGAAGGTATCCGCGCGATGGCCAAGGCTGGAGTCGTCGGGGTCATCCTTCCGGGAGCAACTTTTTTCACCGGTGGAAAACACTCTCCACCAGCACGCAAGATGATCGACATGGGAATGACCGTGGCGATTGCCACGGACTACAACCCGGGAACGAATCCCTGCTTGAACCTCTGGCTCATGGCGACCATGGCCGTCACCCAAATGGGCATGACCTGCGATGAAGCGTTACAGGCGATTACCATCAACGCGGCCAAAGCCTTGAACGTCGATCACGAGCGGGGAAGCCTCGAAGTTGGAAAAGTCGCAGACCTTATTCTATTGGACGCACCGGACGAATACTTTCCGCTGTATCGCTATGATAAAAATCTTGTGCGTTGTGTTGTGTGTAAAGCTGCCAATGAGAATCTCAATTCTGTCCGTTGTGCTATGCAAGAGGCAAAGTCAGGCAAGACAGTAAGTTGGGCAGACGTGAAGAAGAAATATAACTTATAATTCAATATTAGCCATCGTTGGGAAGTCTATCGATGAAAAAAGCCATAAAGAAATCTGGCCTGTCCCCCGGCTCGCTCATCTTCACGGGAGAGAAGAAGCTGGAAGCTCCCCGCATTACCGTCATTGCCTACAGTGAAACTTCCTTTCGCCAAACCGAAATCCGTTCATTGGATGACTTGGCCTTTGATCGCAAACCTCATGGAATCACGTGGATCAATGTCGAAGGCATCCATCACGTGGAAACCATCAGAAAGATCGGCGAGCTTTTTTCGCTGCATCCCCTGATCCTCGAAGACATTTTAAATCCGAATCAGCGGCCGAAGGTCGAAGATTACGATAATGCCTTTTTCGCCGTGGTGCGCATGTTGCGCCAAAATGGTGAGGGCAAGGTGGTGAGCGAACAGCAGAGCCTTGTTTTAACGCGAAATGCGGTGATCTCATTTCAGGAATGCTGTGGCGATGTTTTTGATCCGGTGCGTAAACGCATCGCCGATGGCCTGGGGCAGATTCGAAAGATGGGAGCTGATTATCTCTTCTATGCGCTGCTCGATGCGGTAGTCGATGAATACTTCGTCCTCCTCGAACAGATGGATGATGCCTTGGAGGCCTTGCAAGGAAATTTGGTTAATGCTGCGTCCAAGACTCTGCCTCTTCGCCTGCAGCAATTTCATAAGGATGTCATTGTGCTGCGCAAAGCGATCTGGCCAATGCGGGACATGATGGCCAATCTTCTGCGC
>JACQOX010000044.1 GCA_016202335.1 Deltaproteobacteria bacterium | reverse complement strand
CCTTCAATCATCACCATCGGCGGCTGTTTCGCTGAATTCTGAAGAAGTCCGTCGAGCAGTCCAAAGAGTTTGGTTTGTTCTTCTTCTCGACCAATGTGTTTCTTCCCCTTGGGAATGAGATAGGCGTTTCGATCATCACGCTCTTCTCGAAACTGTTCAGGCTCATGCGTCTTCAACGCATTCATCACCGCGCGGGCACTTGTGTACCAACGCTCTGCGGGATCGGTGTTCAAGAGTCGTTCGACGATGGTGTCGAGCCACACCGGAACGGTTTGGTTGATCGACGACGGAGGTCCACGCCACACCTCATGCGCCATCGATTTCTGCAATGCCCCCTTTTCCTTCTTCGCCGTCCGTGCAAACGGGAAAAAACCGGTCAGACAGCGGTACATCAAAACGCCGAACGAAAAGAGGTCGGCGCGGGCGTCCAGTTTCTCTTTCCAGCCAAAGACCACTTCTGGCGCAAGGTACGGAATGCTCCCGATCAACGCATCCACGTCTTCTGGTCGCATGGCGATGCCAAAGTCGAGGAGCTTCGCCTCTCCTTTCTTATTCACCAAAATATTTTCCGACTTGATGTCGAGGTGAACAAGTCCATGTCGATGAATGAAATCCAAGGCATCGAGCACTTGCAAAAAAAGCCCGATCATCTCGAGGAGTGATCGTCCTCGCAGATATGAGCAAAGGTCGCTCCCGTCGATGTATTCAGAAGTGAAATAGAAGCTGTCGTGGTGTATTCCGAATTGATAAGCACGAGCAATGCGGGGGTGATGATCAAGGTCGATCAGATGCTGAAATTCACATTTGAAGCGATGAGTGAGATATCCTCGTCGATCCTGCAAAAGCTTGAGCGCAACGAAAGCCCCCACTGCATCCTTTGCTTTATACACCACCCCCACACCACCGCGTCCAATTTCGGAAAGGATTTCGTAACCATCGATCAGGGATGCCGATGTTTTTTCCACGATTATGCCACCAAGGTCGTCGTCATTTCGGTTGGCATCGACTTGGAGGCTTCGGGCCATGTGTCGCGCAAGTATTTAAGTGCCGCTGCAGCCGTTGAGAAACCTCGCTCAGTGGGATTTTTCTGAATCAATTTTATGCAAAATGCATCGAGTTCTGTTGGTATCGACCTCCGATATTGTGACGGCGGAGCCATCACGCCTTCTCGGCCCACGATCATTTTGAGCTTCTGTCGATCATTCTCGGCTCGCAAGCGGTGTTCCAAAGGATGGTGCCTGGTCAAAGCATAATAGGCCATAATCCCAAAAGAATAGAGATCGGCCCTGTCATCGATCTGTTCGTTTTCACCCATCACCACTTCAGGTGCCATATAAAGCGCTGTCCCACTGTAGATCCCCGAATATGCCTTCTTTGGAATCGCAAGACCAAAGTCCGTAAACTTCACCCATGGAGGCGTGTGATCCAAATTCACGCGCACCCGTTTCGGTTTCACGTTGAGGTGGAGAAACCCGCTTTGGTGGATAAAATCCAATCCTTCGAGGGCCTGAGCAAAAAGTGTAATCTGCTGAAGTTCCGTGAGCCCCTGGGTTGCGTAAAAGAAATCCACTCCTGGGGCATACTCCGTGATCACCACACATTGCTCACGTTTTTCATCATACCCTTGGTCAACGATGCCGGCGACATGGTCGTGTGCAAGATGGCCTACGCGCTCTGCAGCGCGAAAAAAGCGTTCTCGATAATCGTCGGCAATGGTGATCGCTTTTTTCTCGGCTTCTTCCAAGGACAAACCACTGTAGTGTTGCAGCATTTTATGCTGCTGAATGATTTTGTCACGTTCGAGATATGTGAGCGTCACCAAATTTCCGGCACGGTCTTCGGCCACATAGGAACTCGTCTTTGATCCGCTGGAGATGTGACGGAGAATTTTGTGCTGAACTTCAATACTGCTTTCATGTGATTCACTGAGTTCCATAAAATCTCCTTTTGATCAGGGAATGGTTTCTTCGCTCACCTTCGAAAATAATTCCTTTTGTTCTTCGTCCTTCATCTTCACCGCTTCCACCAAAACAGCCGTGATATTGTCTTTGCTGCCAAGTTTCTTGGCTTTTTCTACCAGTCCCTGACAGGCGTCCCAAAGATTCCCTCCAAGGCACCCTGCCAAAAGTTGAGATTCGGAAAGGACCCCGCTCAGTCCGTCGCTGCACAAAAGAAAACGTTCGCCCGGGTAAATCGTAAACCGATCAACATCGATCAGCACATGGGGTTTGTACCCAACAGAACGCGTGATGACATTGCGTTTCGGATGAACCAAGGCTTCGTCTTCCGTGAGTTTCCCTTCTCGCACGCGTTCTTCTACCCACGAATGGTCATGGGTCAGAAGCTGGAGAGCATGGGGAGTCATGCGGTAGGCACGGGAATCTCCTACGCTCGAAACATAGGCTTTATCCCCTCGGCAAAGAAGCGTCACCAGTGTCGTTCCCATCCTCTTTTTCTTCTTGAGCGGATCCAGAAGAGAAGCGCCTTGCTCCTCATTCATTTCAAACACTTTTTGATTGATCATCGCGATCGCACATTCCAGATATTCGTCAGAAGTGAGATCCTGAACTCCGGGGAGAAGCTCGTCGAGCGTTTCCCCTTCATTAATATTATAGTTCACCGTCGAAATCAGGCGTTCCAGTTCTTCCGAGCTAAAGAGGCTTGCCACCTCACCCTTTTCATGACCGCCAATGCCGTCGGCGACGATAAAGAGGCCAAGTCGCTCATTGATGAGATAAGAGTCTTCGTTGTTGGCGCGGCCACCGACGTCGGACCACCCTGCTGCACGAAAAGAAAACATGGGGAAAATGGTACCAAATTTCACAGGCACCGTCTGCATTTTTCTTCATATTTTCTCTTGTCATCCGTTTTTCGAAATGCATAAGGACACTACCTTTTATCGAAAACGTAACTTTTTGACCGGGGGATCCATGCCGCACCTCGATGACGAAGAAGTAGAATTTGAAGAAGAAATAGAAGAAGAGGAAGAAGTAGAAATCGAATCCTGTCCGAACTGCGGCAACTTCGTCGGCACCAGTTCCGTCTGTGACAACTGTGGCGCGGTGCTCGGGGACGACAATGGATTCGACGACGTCCTCGACGATGACGATGCCGACGACGCTTAAAGAGAATGCTTCCCGCGAGGATGGCGAAATTGGCAGACGCGCAAGATTCAGAGTCTTGTGATCGTAAGATCGTGGGGGTTCAAGTCCCCCTCCTCGCACATCCAAAAATTTTGAATCACCGTTGTT
>JACQOX010000043.1 GCA_016202335.1 Deltaproteobacteria bacterium | reverse complement strand
CAAGCTCAGGGTGAGCGGTTCAATAACAGGAGATCGCCACGCTGCACTCGCGATGACAACTATAGGTTCTCGCGGTTTTTTAAATCACGAATTCCTTCATGGCGATGTCGTGGATCTGCGGGCGGAAGGCTTTGATCTTTTCGTTCATGTTGCTGGGATGGACGCGATTGGAGAGCAGGATGATCCAGGCATTTTTTTCAAGATCGATCCAGATGGAACATCCTGTAAACGCCAAGTGTCCCATGGAACGGCGCGAGAAGTGATGGCCTGACGCAGAATTCTGCAATGACGGCAGGTTCCAGCCGCCCAGAAAGATTTCTCCCACTCGATATTCTGGAACTTTGGAAAAATCGAAAAAGGCCTGCATGGTTTTTCCAGGGATGAGATTCCCTGTGCCGTGTGAACATTTCACGAATTCGATGAGAAAAGTGTGAAGGTCCTCGCCGATCGAGAAAAGGCCGGCATGGCCGGCAATGCCGCCCAAAGCAAACGCATTCTGGTCATCGACTTCGCCTTTGACGATGCGGTGTCGCCACGGACAATCCTGCGTGGGAGCGAAACGACGATGTCGCTCCTTTTTCCCAAACTCATTGTTCTTTGGAACTTCGCCGATCATGGGGCGGAAGAACGTGTCTTTTAAGTTGAGTGGTCGCGAGATCCGTGTCGTGAAAAGTTGATCGAGGCTGGCATCGCCGGCTTCCTCCAAAATTTTCCCGAGCAGAATGTAGCCAAGATCGCTGTACACGGTTTCGCCGAGTTTTCCTTCGGGCAGTTCATGAAAAATTTCTTGAAGGATGACATTCTTGCCTTCTTCCGTGCCGATCATGGAGAGCGGTAGTTCGCGGTAATACGGTTGCCATGCGGGCAGGCCGGAAGTGTGGTGCAGGAGATGCTGGACCGTGATCTCACGGTGGACCGGAAGTTTGGCTCCAGACAACCACTGCGAGATCGTATCCGTGGGTTTGATGATGCCTTCGGCGATCAGCATCAGCGTAAGCGTGGCCGTGCAGACAGGCTTGGTAAGCGACGCGATATCGAAGATGCTGCCTTCCCGGGCACCTCCGGCCCATTCGTGAAAAAGGAGGTTGCCATCCTTTGCAACCAGGAGTTCCGCGGCCGGGAAAACGCCGTCGATAATTGCCTGGTGAAGCGCCTGATGGGTCGTGTTCATATGGACCTTTGAACGATAGCAAGTTGGGGTAATGTTCCTCGTGCGTCGACTTCGACTTCGGCTCCGAGCGGCAGGGTGATGAAGGGATCTCCATGGCCTGCGGGGACATTCATTATGAGAGGCCCTGTAAAATCGGAAAAGACATCCAAGAGCATGGTGCGGAGGTCATGGGGTTCTGATTCGCGGGGACTCACGGTTCCCACCAAAATGGCGGCGACGGAAGAGAGCTTTCCTGCGTGTTTGAGCTGGGTGACCATGCGATCCAATGCATAAACCTTTTCGCCCGTATCTTCAAAGAAGAGGATGCTCTTTTTCGTATCGATTTCATAAGGCGTAGCGAGACTAGAAATAATGAGGGAAAGGCAGCCGCCGGTGAGTCTTCCCCGAGCCACGCCTTTTTTGAGGATTTCAGCGCCCTGGAGGTCGATGGCATGATGATGATTGTTCATCAACACGTTGCCTAAACTTTGCAATGTCGCTTTGCTTGTGGCGCGGCCAAGTTGGGTTATGACTGGGCCATAAAAGGTGGGGACGTCGCATTCCTGTCTGAGCCAGAGGAGCAGGGTGGTGACGTCGGAAAAACCGATCACCGGTTTTCGAAATTTTTTGATTCTTTTTTTATCGAGCAAAGGAATGATGCGTGAAGAACCGTAGCCGCCGCGGGCAAACATGATGGCCGAGATGTCCGAGTTTTCAAACAAATCCATCAAAAGCTGAGCCCGTGCGGCGTCGCTGCCGGAAAAGTAGCGTTCCTTGGCGAAGATCCGTTCATCGAACCAGACTTTGAATCCGAGTGAACGAAGTTGATCAACTCCTGCGTCGAATTCTTTGCGATCAAACGGGCTGGCAGAAGCAGCGATACCAATAGTGTGACCGATGGTCGAAGGATGCATGCAGCTAGTTCAAATAGATCGGGCTGGTTTGTCAATCGTCGATTGAATTTGACCGAGAGACGTCATTCCCGCGCGTATTAAGCGGGAATCCATTTTAATGACTCACTCAATGCGACTTTCCGGCGTAATGCTCTGCATAGCCACGCAAAACTTCCCGCATCATTTTTTGATATTTTCCACCGACTTTTGTCGCCATGGATTTGAAAAAGTCGAAACAAGATCGGTCTACGGCCAAGGTCACTTTTACCATCTCTTCTGCCGGCGCAAGTTCCTCTGGAGGCGGCAGAAAATCGGTGATAGCTTTGAGTTGTCCCACAGGATGGTCATTCTTCATTTTTTTTATTCGTTTCTTCATACAGTTTCCTCCCTTTGCGCCAAAACCCAGCGCCAATAATGCGGATTTGGTCACTACGATATGTAAAGCGCACCGTAGCAATCTTTCCCTGAACTTTTCCGACACAAAAAAATCTCGGTTCTTCTTCGCTGTGAGCTTCATCTACAGCGATGATACGTAACGGATCGAAAAACGCATGCGAAGCAGAAAGAAAATCAAGCTGGTGAGTCTGGATATTGTATTTCTCTTTTTCAGCGTCCCATACAAATGAACCGCGGGAAATTGTTCGAGCCATATAAAAAGCATATCTTTATATGTATAAAAAGCAATACTT
>JACQOX010000042.1 GCA_016202335.1 Deltaproteobacteria bacterium | reverse complement strand
GGTGGCAAAGATCTCTTTGTCCACATTTCAGCCATAGTGCATGGTCCGATCACCCAGGGCGACAAAGTTGAATTTGAAACCGGTCAGGGGAAAAAAGGCCCATGCGCTGAAAAGGTAAGTCGTATTTAACCGCTGAAAAATATTCGTAGACACAAAAATAGTCACTGACAATTGAGGCTGCATCGTCAGTGACTATTTTATTTAACGCGTCAGTTTTTTGTATTTGATCCGTCGGACATTTTGGGCAGAGCTTCCCAAACGGCGTTCGCGGTCCGCCTCGTAATCCGCAAAATTCCCCTCGAACCACACGGTTTGCGAATCACCTTCGAACGCCAAAATGTGAGTAGCAATACGGTCCAAAAACCAGCGATCGTGGCTGATGATCACCGCACATCCTGCATAATTTTCCAGGGCAACTTCCAGCGCGCGAAGAGTATTCACATCAAGATCATTGGTCGGTTCGTCAAGCAGCAACACGTTGCCGGCATCTTTCAATGTCATGGCCAAATGCACGCGGTTTCGCTCTCCGCCGGACAAAACCGAAATGGGTTTTTGCTGATCTGGCCCAGAAAAATTAAATCGAGAAACATACGCACGGGAATTAACCTGGCGATTTCCCAACATCACCAGATCTGTCCCACCTGAGATGCATTCCCACACCGTACGCTTGTCATTCGGAGCAAAACGATTTTGATCCACATATCCCAACTTCACGGTTTCACCAATAGTGAAGGTTCCGCTGTCAGGCTTTTCCATTCCCATGATCATTTTAAAGAGTGTGGTTTTCCCCGCACCATTGGGGCCGATAACGCCGACGATTCCGCCCTGCGGCAGAGAAAAATGCATATTTTCAAACAGGAGTTTGTCGCCGTATGCCTTGGAAACCTGATTGGCGACGATGACGGATTCACCCAGCCGCGGACCTGGCGGGATGTAAATTTCAACGTCTTTATCCAACTGTTCGCGATCCTGCTGCAGCAATGTTTCATAGTTGGTGATGCGCGCCTTGCTCTTGGCGCGGCGTGCTGATGGGGCCTGGCGAATCCACTCCAGTTCGCGCTCCAACGTTTTCAAACGTTTTTGATCGCCCTTCTCTTCCTGCTTCAACCGTTCATCTTTCTGCTGAAGCCAGGAAGAATAATTTCCCTTCCACGGAATGCCCATGCCCCGATCGAGTTCCAAAATCCAGCCGGCAACGTTATCCAAAAAATAGCGATCGTGCGTCACCGCAATAACTGTTCCCTTGTATTGCTTGAGATGTCGCTCTAGCCACCAGACCGATTCCGCGTCCAGGTGGTTCGTCGGCTCATCGAGCAACAGGATATCAGGTTCCTTCAAAAGCAACCGGCACAAGGCCACGCGCCGCTTCTCACCACCCGAGAGCGTTTCAATCAGCGCATCATCTGGAGGGCAACGAAGCGCATCGGCTGCCAGCGACAGACGCGCGTCCAATTCCCACGCACCCGATTGATCCAATTTTTCTTGAACGGTGGCCTGCCGATCGAGCAGTTTCGTCATTTCGTCATCGGACATGGGTTCGGCAAAGGCATTGTTGATCTTTTCGAACTCTCGAAGCAGGTCGACGATCTCTTGAACCCCTTCGGAAACCGTTTCTTTGACCGTTTTCTTGGGATCAAGAGATGGCTCTTGTTCCAGGAAACCTACTGTATATTTTTTTGAGAAATTGACGTCGCCCTGATAACCGTCATCGAGCCCTGCGATAATTTTGAGCAGCGAACTTTTTCCCGAGCCATTGAGCCCCAGCACGCCGATCTTGGCACCGTAATAAAATCCCAGGGAAATGTCTTTCAAGACCTGCTTTTGCGGGGGATACGCGCGGCTGACTTTGTGCATCGAAAAGATGATGTCTCGCGATTCATTTTCTTGGTTTGCCATAAGACGCGGACACATAGACAAGCTGCCGACAAAAGCAACTCCAAAACTCTAGTTGTCAGAACCAAATGTTTTGGGCTAGGAGGTCCCACCCAAAAGAGGAGTTCGTCATGAGTTTACGCGATGCGCTTATCAAAGCCGGTGTTGTCACCCAAAAAGATCTCGAAAAAGAGAAGGTCAGAAAACAACACGTCAAGACGAGCGAGAAGATCAAAAAAGATCAGCTGCGGATCATGTGCGATGCCTGTGGGAAAACCGCGCCTGATGTCGAGCAATACCAACACCGCGTGGGGTTAATCGCGGGAAAAGAATGGCTGTGCCTCATGTGTGCGGATGAATATCAGATCGACGATCAGCTCCGTCAGACGGCGCAGAGTTCTCACGCTCGATCGGGAATGTTTCAACGGCGCTACGGAAGGACAAAACGAAATCGCTGAGAACCAGAGCAATATATTTTATTTGGCGCTCACCGAGCGTCATCAAGAACCCAAACAACGCAACAAAACCAGTGGCCTCCCAAGGATGCTCTTCGACGTGTGCAGCAATGCTTTTCCCAATCGGCATTTTCTGTTTTCTTCTCATGACCCTTCGAAGCAACAGCAAACAGAATGAAACCGTGAAGAAAAAACCGCCCGTCACCAAAGCTGCAAGCCACATACGATCGCCAAAAAATGCTGAAAGATAGAGGAAGCTCCCGTAGAGTACGAACATAATGGCTGCGAGGATTGTTCCCAAAAAGAATGCTCCCACCGCAAAATACCACATCAGCCGCCACATCCAGTCGTAAAAATATTTATCCCATTCGCCACGCGCCATTCAGTTTTCCTACCGGATTTATTTTTTTTGAACATCGGGGCATTCCCTAGTTGAAAATCAGCTCAGCCCTTATAGTGACCTTCTTGTTTTTTTTATATTCGCGAAGCATGAACATACTTTCTCATTCGCGTCCGGCAGTGTTCTTCATCCCTCACAAAAATCTCTTTCAACAATCCATCGAGGCATTGCTCGAACAGGTAGACATCAAGGTGGGCGGCACGCGACCTTGGGACCTGTGCGTCCACGATCGGAGATTTTTTCGGCGTGTTTTTCTGGAAGGATCAATGGGACTTGGCGAAGCCTATATGGACGGCTGGTGGGATTGCGAACAGTTGGATGAATTTTTCACGCGACTGCTACAGGCCCCGGCCATTGAGAAACGAAAGTCGTTCCATAAATTCGCCACCCATGTGATGGCGATGCTGACCAATCAACAAACCAAATCACGATCCATCATGGGCATCAGAAAGCACTACGACATTGGGAACGATCTCTACCATGCCATGCTCGATCCAAGGATGATTTACAGTTGCGGGTACTGGAAAGAGGCAAAAACACTTGAGGAGGCTCAGACGGCAAAGCTCGATCTCATCTGTAAAAAGCTCCACCTCGAGCCTGGCATGAAGGTCCTTGATATCGGTTGTGGCTGGGGTGGATTTGCACGATACGCTGCGGAACATTATGGCGTCAGGGTTTTAGGGGTTACCATTTCCTACGAACAATATTTTTACGCTCGCCAATGTAGCAAGAATCCGGATGTCGACATTCGATTTGAAGACTACCGCGATCTCGACCAAACGTTTGATCGCATCGTATCCGTCGGCATGTTCGAACATGTCGGATACAAGAATTATCAGACCTATATGTCCACAGTTCGAAGCTGCCTCCATCATGACGGACTTTTTCTTCTGCAAACGATCGGTGGAAATCAACCTTCGATCTGTACAGATCCTTGGTTTCAAAAATATATTTTCCCCGGGAGTATGCTGCCGTCGCTGCGTCAAATTGGTCAAGCCATTGAAGGCCAGTTTGTGATGGAAGATTGGCATAATTTTGGACCAAACTATGATTCAACGCTGATGTCCTGGCACAAGAACTTTTGCCGGAATTGGAACGGATTAAAATCCAAATACGACGAACGATTTTTTAGAATGTGGAACTATTATCTTCTGGCTTCCGCTGCCGCTTTCCGCACTCGGAAAAAT
>JACQOX010000052.1 GCA_016202335.1 Deltaproteobacteria bacterium | reverse complement strand
GTCATGAAGAAAGGCATGCTATACGCGTTTGCCATAGAGTCTCCGATTGCCTTTTCTGAGCAACTCTTATGCCAGAAAACCAGATGGTGAACGAGGTTATTTTGATGAAAAGAAGAAAATGAAAAGGTAAACACGGTAAAAAACAAACCCCTTATGTCAAGAAAATGACGATCCGGTTTAAACTTTGACCGGCACGAATGAGGTGACTTCAGGAGATGTGGCATATTTTCATTATTTTTCTTGTACGCTAAGGTCATCTGGACCATTTGTTCAGCTATGAAAAAAAATCCCTCTTCCCTCTGGTTTCAACCTCTTACCATCGATGACCTCAACCATCGTGGCAAGGATACGATGGCCGAACACCTGGACATCCGCTTCATCGACGTCGGCGCAGACTACCTCGTCGCCACCATGCCGGTCGACCACCGCACCAAACAACCGCGGGGACTTCTCCACGGCGGCGCCTCCGTAGCGCTCGCCGAAACCATCGGCAGCATGGCCGGCAATTTCTGCGTCGATCCCTCAAAATTTTACTGCGTCGGGTTGGAGATCAATGCCAACCATGTCAGGGCCATGACTGAAGGATTCGTCTCCGGCAAAGCAACGCCCCTCCACCTGGGCCGCAAAACCCAGGTCTGGGAAATCAAGATCACCAACGCCGATCACAAATTAGTCTGCATCAGCCGACTCACCATGGCGGTCATGGAACATTCATAGAGAACAACGTGGATCACCAATCCGAAATCAACCGCATTGAGCAGACGTATCGCGAGCTCACGGCTTCCGGGAAAAAGATTTTAAAATTATATTCCGGCAATCCCACGGAATTCGGCATTCATTTTCCCGCTGAGATCCTCGTCGAGGCCTACGCCGAGGCACTGAGAAACAAAAACTACGCACCACATCCCAAAGGCCTACTTTCCGCACGCCAAGCAATAGCAGATTATTATGAGAAGCAGGATTGCACCGTTGATCCTGCAAACATCATCATCACGTCGGGAACCAGTGAATCTTTCTTTTCGCTTTTTTCCCTCCTCGCCAAACCTGGCGATCATTTTCTGGCGCCCTGCCCGTCGTATCCGCTGTTTGAGCACATCGCCAAGCTCGCGCATGTGGAGTTGAAACCCTATCTGTTGCGCCCGCATGAACGATGGGAAATCGATATCGAAAACTTGAAAGCCCAGACAAACGACAAAACGCGCGGCATTATCTTAATTTCACCGCACAACCCCACAGGTCACGTGGCAAGCGTGGCTCAGCTCGAACAGATCGTCACCTGGGCCAATTCCCGAAACCTCCCCATCATCTGCGATGAAGTCTTTTCGGAATTTTATTTTGGACAAGGGAATTATCCACGCGTGGCAGCGGTTACGAAACCAAGTCTCTGTTTTACGCTGAACGGCATTTCCAAGATGTTTGCGCTGCCCATGCTGAAACTCGGTTGGATTGCGGTCACCGGAAAAACCAACCTGGTGGAGTCTGCGGTCGACGGATTAGAAACGATCGCGGATACTTTTTTAAGCTGCCATCAACCCATTCAACACATTTTACCGATCCTCTTTGAAAAAGGACGATCCTTTGTGGACGATTATCGCCGTCGCGTCTGCGAACAATGCCAGGCTGCGGTCAACATCCTGACCGCACATCCTCGCTTTTCGCTGATCGCACCGGAAGGTGGATTTTATCTGATGGCTTTTTTACACGGCGTTTCCAATGAGGAAGACTTCGTCATCGACCTGATGAAGGACAAAGGCGTCTTCGTGCATCCAGGATACTTTTACGATTACGAAGACCGGCCAGCAGTGGTGATGTCGTATTTGGCAGACGGGGCAACTCTTGCCTTATTATGCCGATAACAAGGTATGACGCTCATTGCGATGCTCTTATCTTAAAGCGCGGACATCGTATTCAATTGCCCTTGCCACCCTACGATCGCTCGCGTGTTCGTGCTGACCACTTACCACGCTAAGTCCAAAATAGGTTGAGGCACGGCTAAAAAGTGAGGCGAGGTGGCGGATTGCAGGCGCCTTCGGCGGCTCATCGACGTAAGGGAGATCGTACCACATGCTGCGCAGCCATGAGATCCCGGCCAGAAAGGAGGCGTTGGCCGCCATTGCCACATCTTGTCCATCACCTTCATAAAACAGAATTCCATCGTCAGGGCGAAAGCCTTCGGCAAATCGCTCAAAACCTATCGCCGCTTGGCGAAGCTCAAATGCAATGTTGGAGGGATCACCGCTGTGCGTCGCATCAAAAATCCATTGACGGAAATGATCAAAACGGAAGCTTTGCGCATCAGCGTTTAACTGAACCGCATACCACTGTGCTGCATTGCGGTGATATTGATGAGCCTCTCTGGAGGAATCGGGTTGAAGATCTGCCAGCATGCCATAGACGGTTGCCAGACGAGGAAGATCTGCAAGAAAACTCACATTATGAAGCAGCTCATGGAGGCTTGCACGAACCACTTCCCCTGTTGCATCGAATTCTGGGAGTCGCAGATAGCACGCCAAGGAAAGGGCATTTGCCTTTGCTGCGAGGCGGTGAAGTTGAGCTGCACGCCTGTGGGCTTTTGGGTTCGACACGGGAGGCGATGATTCGACTTCGAACAAAGCGTCCGCAGTTTGAGTATACGTTCTTGCAGTCGAACTTAAGGCGTTCATCCTCGTTTCCAAGGACCCTCCGAAAAAATTGCAGCCTACCCGAAAAGGAACCCAGAAATTGCCAAAAGCTCGGCTCGACATGGATGGAACGAGATCCTGCACCAGAGCGTAGGGTCGTTCCCGCGGGGCAAGAGAGAGATCATGTTCGACCATCAGCCCCTGCAGTGTCGTCGCAAAAGCTTGTAGCTTCGGTGCCAGCACCGAGACATCGGCCTTGGGAAATGCCATGGGATTAAATATCGCTGTCATATGAACTCCTGAGAAAAATGGTGGATTCACCATTGATATCGGCGAAGGGCCGAAAAAGTTGCTTCATTTTTTTGGTCATTTTTTGGGCCATCAGCGCGCTGTTGTGATGAACGCTGAAACTGTGCGATCGAGCTGTTCTGGGGTATGAGCCGCGGAGACCTGGCAGCGGATGCGGGCCTTGCCTTGCGGAACAACGGGGTACGAGAAGCCTTTGACGTAGATGCCTTGGGTGAGCATCGCACGGGCCACGTCGCTCGCCAGTTTGGCGTCGCCAAACATGACCGGCACGATCGGATGCGTGCCTTCCAGAATATTGAGACCTGCTTTTTTGAGTCCCGCGCGAAAATATTGCGTGTTCTTTTCCAGGCAATCGCGAAGCTCGGTCGTCTGACCGATCATCTTGAGCGCCGCAAGCGTTGCCGCGCAGATCATGGGGGGAAGCGCGTTGGAGAACAGATAAGGCCGCGAGCGCTGACGCAAATAAGCGATGAGTTCTTTTTTCCCGGTGGTGAATCCGCCAGCGGCGCCGCCGAGCGCTTTGCCCATCGTCGACGTGATGATGTCCACGCGATCCCTGACACCGCAGTGTTCGGGTGTTCCCCGTCCGGTCTTTCCCACAAATCCGGTGGCATGGCTGTCGTCGACCATGACGATCGCTTCGTACTTTTCGGCGAGATCGCAGATGTCAGAAAGTTTCGCGATGTAGCCGTCCATCGAAAAGACGCCGTCGGTCGCGATCACGATGAGGCGCGCCCCCTCGGCCCGTGCCTGTTTGAGCTGCGTTTCCAGATCGTTCATGTCGGAGTTTTTGTAGCGATAGCGTTTGGCCTTGCAGAGCCGCACGCCGTCGATGATCGAGGCGTGGTTGAGCTCATCGCTCACGATCGCATCCTGCTCAGACAAAATCGTTTCAAACAAACCTTCATTGGCTTCGTAGCAGGAGGAATAGAGGATCGTGTCTTCCGTCCCCATGAATGTGGTGATGGCAGCTTCGAGTTCAGCGTGGATCGAAAACGTTCCACAGATGAACCGCACCGATGCTGTGCCGTAGCCGAATTCGTCCATACCTTTTTTGGCGGCCGCGATGAGCTTGGGATGATTTGCCAATCCCAGATAATTATTGGCGCAGAAGTTGATGAC
>JACQOX010000046.1 GCA_016202335.1 Deltaproteobacteria bacterium | reverse complement strand
TTTTCAAGGAAGCAAGGGAAAGAGATGTGTCGCATACCAGACGAAGATCACGATCAAAAATAAGATCGAGTTGGGATTCGATCAGATCATTGCGGTCACGCGTATTGCGAGTAAAACAAATGCCGGGCAAGCCGCCGAATTGAAGGTATTGGAGTGCCCGCACGTTTTTTAAAAGATCCTTTTTGGGAGAAGTCAATTTGAGTCCACTGAATCCGCGGCAGTTGAGAAGATCCAATGGCAAAGTATTCAGCGGTTTTCCCTCTAACTCAGAAATCGAAAAAGGAAGCAGTTCATACGCAAGCATGCGGCCTGTCAAAGATTCGCGAATCGCCTTGCGCGAGGAAAAACGGACCGACCCGGAAAGCAAAAACAACCCGGGACGTTTGTCCAAACGAACCTGCTCTTTAAGTGCTGGAAACAGGGGCGGGGAGAGTTGACATTCATCAATGGCCAACGGCAGAGAAGCATCCAAATGCGATGTGAGAAAATATTCCGGAGTTTCGAGCGAACGCTGCAATTCGGTAGCACGATCGAGGGTGACATAATTACGGGTTGTTTGTTCAAGCAAGGTGGTCTTCCCGACCTGGCGATGCCCAAAAAGGCCAACGATCCCTTTATGCTTCAGGCCGTTTTTGATGCAGGAGGTAATGTAACGTTTTCTGAGATGATCCATGCACTGGGCATGTTAAATACGTTTCTGGCAAATTGCAAATCATTCTTTTCGTTTTGCCAGGAATACTGTCAATCAATTGACAGGCAACTTTTTCTGAAATGGGACGATAATAGAAATAGGGGAAGTTCGGAGACGACTTGACCTTCATTACCACGCTACCGTTTGTTCTTGGCCAATCGTTGCCTGCTGCTCACTTAGCACAGTTTGGAGTTGCGGTTGGGTATGGTTTTCCGGTTTCAACGCCAGCTTCATCGCATTTTATTCCATCCACTCCCACAAAGCTCGTGCCCCCTTTTGCACATATTCTTGCCGACCAAGACGGCTCTGCCCGCGAAGGGTGGCTGAGGTTGGATGTTGCTCGGGGCTATACCTGTCGCGGTGTAAACCCGGCGAAGCACAATGAAGATGCCATCACCATGGGAAAAGATGTCCACGGAAATCCCTGGTTTGCCGTAATCGATTCTCCAGGAGGCCTACCTCATGGACCAGATACCAGCCGCATCGCAGCTCAAGCCGTTGCGCGGGTCATGACTTCCAGTCGCCCCGATGTTTCGGAAGCCATCTTGGCCGCCCATGCTGACATCATGGCATCGCCCTACCACCGCGGCGGCGTAGCGATTACTTTGGCGCATGTCATCGGCAATACGACGCACATTGCCCACGTCGGCGACACTGAAGCGCGAATTCTGCGAACAGCGGCCGCAGGGAAAACAACGACGGCGTTTCGAACACCTGAACATGTGGAAAAAGCAGAAGACTACACACACACAGGAATCGTTTTCTCTTTCAAAAAACTCATCACGCGCATTGTGGGTGTCAATACCAACCCACCTCAAGTAGATGTATTTACGTTCATTCTCTCTCCAGATGATTTTCTTTTGCTGGATTCAGACGGCCTCTATGAAATTTTTTTTGAGGATGAGTTTGTTGCCGATATCGATGCCTTAAGAGACGAAGCGCTTCGTCGCATGGAACAACTTTTTATCGTGAGGAGCATCCTCGCTGGAGAAATCAACCTCCCCGGGGCCCGCATTTTCGAGGGAAGGCTCGTCGAACTTCCCGAAGCTCCAGGACAGTTCATCGATCGTGACGGAAACGTTTATAATGATCGCGGTGAAAAAATTGGCCGCCTCAAAGTCGACAATCTGTCCCTCATCGGCATGAGGTATTTATCTCCCACTCCTGTTCCGCGAACGTCTCTGTTCAGCCACGCCCCCACGCTCATGGAAAGAGCCCGCGCTTTTTTCCGGGAACGTTCTGAAATGCATGAATTGAAAACCATTCTGCGACAAACCAATCCAGATATTGCGGCGCTTAATTTTCTGATCTGGCAACTTTTTGAACAGAAGACGCAGGCAGAATTCAATCGTGTTCTGACCCATCGTTCTCCATTGATCCGAAAACTCGCTGCGCAGCATGCCCTCACAGCCCTGAATCCCGACAATACTGCAAGCGAAATGGCTCGACTATGGGGCCTTCAGCGCCCGCTCATTGAACGGGATTTGCGGTGGAAATCTGAAAGAACGAGCGATGCATTGCTCAATCTTGGTGTCTATGCCGCTCGCAATCATAGACCGGCGCTAACTTTTTTAGGACAAATAGCGAGCGGCGCACAATTCCCTCATTGGCGCCGCGAAGCAGAACAAACACTCGACCAGCTCGATGTTTTCCGTGGTTATTGACCTAAAATGTTACTGCCTGAAGGATCGATCACCGTATAAATGTTTTTCCCTGCTTTATCGGTGCTGCGAACCACATCACCAGAAAGGCCGAAGAAACCTCTTCCAGTTTTCAGGCTATACGATATTGCCGGTCGGAGGTTATCTCCAAGCATTCGGCCAACCTCACTACCCGAACGCGAAAAAAAATCTGTCATGAGATCAGCCAATTCTTCCGTGTGCTTTAAATTTGCAAATCCTGTTTCCCCTAACACCTCTCCTTCAACCTTCTCGAGTAAAGCAAAGGCACGGCCATTTTTATCGGTTCCTCGCATGGCAGTTGCTGCTCGCAACTGCTCGATACCTGCTGCCTTGAGGCGTGATCCAAACGCCTGTAGCATTTGAACTTGACGGCCTATGTCTCGTTCCGTGCCAAGTTTGATGGCAAAATTTAAATCACCCATAACATTAAAGGCCACCCCTCTCCCCCCTCTTCCCAACCTTGAACCAAGCATTTCAAGAATGTTCACCGCTTTCAGCTCTTGTACATATTTTCCCATGACGGTCCCCAAACCACCAAGCGCCCCTGCTGGAGCCGCAAAATCAAGAAGCGTCATGGTTCCACTCAAGAGTGCCGGCGAATTCCCCACGGCAGTAACGGCGGCAATGGCGGGGGTAGCACCAAGAGCTAAGGGGATCATTAAAGGAAGGGCCGTAGCAGCGGCACCAATCGCACACCCCGTACAGTCTTTGTACGCAGCATAGGCT
>JACQOX010000039.1 GCA_016202335.1 Deltaproteobacteria bacterium | reverse complement strand
TATTTCGCCAACTCCCAGTTTGGTTGGGCACACATTACTCAGATTGCCGACATCACCGGCGTCTTGGGTATTTCGTTTCTTCTGGTCCTCGGCAATGTGGCCATCTTTTCACTAATGAAGAGAAGGGGTTGGAAACCTGCGGCCTGCGCCATTGTTTTGGTTGCGACGGCACTTGTGTACGGCCATTTTCGAATGGGCTCGATTGAGCAGCAGATGGCCGAAGCCAAAAAGCTCAAGGTCGGCATGGTGCAGGCCAACATCGGTATGTACGAGAAACACCGCGATCCCCGCGGAGCCCATGACGCCTATCGTCGATACTCGCGAGAGTTGGAAGAAAAGGGAGTGGAGCTCCTCGTCTGGCCTGAGACAGCCGTGACCGATCCGTGGCTATCTGAAGGCGATGCGTTTGTTCCGCTAGAATTTGAACCTTTTTCCGTTCCGCTGCTCACCGGCATGCTGCTCGTCGACCCTTCGACGCAACCGACCAGAGATTATAATGTCGCAGCACTCATTCATCCGGATCGCCGTATTTCGGGGATCTATCGCAAACAGGTGTTGCTGATGTTCGGCGAATACCTTCCGTTTGGTGAATATTTTCCTCAGATGTACGACTGGCTACCGACCGTGGGGCAATTCACGCCTGGCAAGGATTCGCTGCCGATCTCGTGGAATGGCATGAAAATTGGAACCACCATCTGTTACGAGGATATTCTGCCGCGGCTTGTTCGCCGGATCATGCAGCATGACCCGATGCTTCTCACCAATCTCACCAACGATAGTTGGTTTGGGGATTCCACGGAACCGGCGGTGCATCTGGCACTCGCCACATTTCGAACCATTGAACACCGTCGGGCCATGGTGCGTTCGACCAACACGGGCATCAGCGCCTTCATTGATCCACTCGGTCGCATCGTCGCCAAAGCTCCTCAGTATGAAGCTGCGACGCTCATCGGCGAAGTTCCCTTGATGACGGGAACAACCCTTTATACAAGGTTTGGCGATTGGTTAGGGTGGATTTCAATTTTAGGGGTCATCATCATGATCATAACACCCCCAACCCCCTCCCTGCCTTGCCGGCAGGCAGGTTACCTTAAGAGGGGGCAAAGAAGTTGACTCACCGTTCCAGTGCACTGTGCCTTGTTCCCAAGTTTCACATTCCCTAGGGTGCCGAAAATTTTGCCTGCCTACCGGCCAGGCAGGTACTCCAGGGAGGGCTCATGGGAATCGATGTACGACTGACAGTGACAGGGAATGGCCAAACTACCTGCGATCTTTCTGATAGACAAGTGAGAGGCATTCAAGACCGCGCCGAGCCTATCCTTGATGCAGCTATCAATCAAAGTGTTGGTCTGCTTCCCATTGAAGCATCCACCTTTCGCAAATCTGTGGTGAAAAGCCTTTTGACCAAGGACAACATCTGCCAGGCATTGAATCCGCCAGGAAACGGCGAAACCAAATCTCCGGCAGAATTTCGAATCGAGTTTAAAGGAAAATCTGTAAAACCGGAAAATGCTCGCCTCCACGGCGTCGTTGCAGAGCGCATCCCGCTCCCGGTTCAAACGTGCAGAAGCGAGTATCTTCCTGATAGCAGCGCGTACATCGATGTTGCTACCTGCCAAGATGCTGCGAAAATCATTGCCGGGAAAAGTCCAGGGGCAGCGCTCTATGCGACAAGCCTGCCTTCGGATATAGCCAAAGCCGTTTTTTCAGGACTTCGATTTGCACGGCAGTTGAATGATTATTCGGAGGAGCCAAAGGAATGCAATGTAAACAGTGAGTTTCATCCCTTTGATGCGGTTGTGGATTTTTCGATCATTATTCAAAATTCCAGTGGCCCACATTGGTTGGCGTGGAAACTTGCATCCTCCTGTAATGATGCTGAGGGGAGAGAGTACACAGCCAATGATTTAAAATTTAGCTTCGGGGCCCGCGTATTTGTGCCGGTGGAGGTGGATGCTGCTGGAAGTACGGAGGAGAATACCCTCATCCTCAATGTCGCTGCGGCTGAATCGAACATGTGGGGTTCTGGCGTGGTTTCGGATCAAACCCTTTACGAACATTTTGTGGGGGCTGCAGTGACGGCGCGCTATTTGCTGGCGGAAGAAGAAATGAAGATGGCGGGGAAAGAAGCCAAGTTGAGCTTGAAATAAGACTATCTATTGACTTTGCGTCTCGCTGTGCAGCACAAGCGCCTTCATGAAACAAGACGACTTCGGCTTTGACAGGGTAGAGGAAATCACACCAACACCACGTATTCTCTCCATCACCGAACTCACGTTTCAGCTCCGCGATGTCCTTGAAGCGGGATTTTCTGACGTTTGGATCGTCGGCGAAGTCAGCAATTTCCGCAATCGCACGTCACGTCACTGGTATTTTTCCCTGAAGGATCAGCAGAGCCAGATTTCCGCGGTCATCTTCAATGCTGCAAGTCTGAAACTTCCGTTTGATCTGGCCGACGGTCAGGAAGTGATTTGCCACGGCCGTTTGAATGTCTATCCGCCGCGTGGAAATTACTCGATCATCATCGACCACATCGAACCCAAAGGCGTGGGGGCGCTGCAGCTTGCCTTTGAACAGCTCAAGAAGAAGCTCGAGGCCGAAGGCCTGTTTGATAAAAAATACAAAAAACCGCTGCCGTTTTTGCCGCAGAAGATCGGCGTTGTGACGTCGCCGACCGGGGCGGCAGTGCGCGATATCATCAATGTGCTCACGCGCCGTTTTCCCGGCGTGGGGATTCTGGTTGCACCGGTGAAAGTGCAGGGCGAGGGTGCGGCCGAAGAAATTGCGCAGGCGATTACGGAACTCAACATGTGCGGTGACATCGATCTGTTGATTGTGGGTCGTGGTGGCGGATCGATGGAAGATCTCTGGGAATTCAATGAAGAGATCGTCGCGCGAGCGATTTTCGCGTCGCGCATTCCGGTGATTTCCGCGGTGGGTCACGAGATTGATTTTACGATCGCTGATTTTGTGGCGGATGTTCGTGCTCCCACGCCGTCGGCTGCGGCAGAGATCGCGGTGCCGGTTCAAGAAGAACTCAAGGTGGCGATTCACAATTATCGAAGGCAACTCTTGCTGGCCCTTCGCCAGGCCTATGTGAATCGCATGAGTCGAGTGAAGGAACTGCGCGGGCGCATGAAAGATCCGCGCTCGCGTTTTCCGGATTTTTTGCTGCGGATCGATTCCTATCGCGAACGCCTGAACAATGCAGTGGATGTGACTTTGGAACGCAAACAGAATCTTTTCGCCAAACTGCTCTCAAATCTCAATCATCTTTCTCCGCTGCACATTTTGGCCAAAGGGTATTCTGTAGTGCAACGTGCGGGGACCAATGAAGTGATTCGAAATGCGACGACGCTTCAGGCCGGAGATAACGTTCTGCTGTTGTTTTCCGAAGGGTCTGCGGAAGCAAAGGTGATAAAAGCGATTTCTTAGGTTTTTTATAGTTTTTTCTAGACAAAGCTAGCTTTGCATGTCATCTTTCGATCAAGAGGAGAGTTTATGGGTCAAACACAACTTGCCACTAAGATTGATGCAGACATCAAACGTACGCTTGAACTTGTCTGCGAAGAGCGCGGTTATAAGATGAATCGCTTTATTGAAGAAGCTTTGCTCGATAAATTCGAGGAGCTGGAGGATATCGAAGACCTCAAAAAACATCGCCGCGAGCCTTCTCGTCCTTTGAGCGATGTCATGAAAGATCTCAAGGCCCATGGCAAACTATAAGATTGAAGTTTCAAAGAGTGCTGAAAAGGTTCTTTTTCAACTCCCCAAAGAGATTACCTCAAAGATCATGCTTGCCCTTCAAAACCTTTCCCTTCATCCATTTCCTGTTGGGTGTCGAAAGCTTTCAGGCGAAGAAAATACCTTTCGCATTCGAGTGGGGAAGTACCGCATTCTTTACGAAATTCACCAAAAAGAGATCCTTATCCGCGTTTTGAAAATTGGCCATCGCAAAGATGTGTATCGGTAATGCCGAGGAGTTCCTGCGGTTGTTTCTCCAAGTCATGACTTCGAAGTCGTGCCGTCGAGGTCGAAGATGATGAGAGGTTTCATTTTCCAGGATCCACATACCGTGCAGTTGAAAGGGTATGAATGATCTCCTCATTTGCCGGCGGAAATTGGTGAGCAAGGAGGTCCTGCGGCAGCACCCACTTGAGTTCCTGGCCTTCGTTGCCTTTGGCCTTGCCGTGCAAAATCGAACAGCGGTGAAAGCGGAGGTGAACTAGCCGATCGCCGTAATCGTAATCAACTGTCCAGTCGTGCGGCCGCACGGCGACTTCGATTCCCAACTCTTCTTTGACTTCGCGTTTCACACACGTGCGCCAGTCTTCTTTTCCCTCGCGTTTTCCACCCGGAAATTCCCAGTATCCCTCCAAGTGGCTGCCTTGAGGGCGTTTTGTGATGAGAATTTTTCCCTTCTGATGAATCACTGCAACAGCTACCTCCACGACTTTCATCTTCGAATTTATTTTCTCAACAGATGATAAATGCGGGTGACGCCGGAGGTCGTTCCGGGGGGCCCCGCGTAAGCGGGGGGCCGGAACACCGCAGGTGGCAGGACCCGCATCAGCAGAAGTTGGAAAATGAATTCGAAGATGCATTTGTTGTGCATGCTTACATTCCTTCATCATCGGACACTCAGAGCACTTCGGATTTTTAGCCGAACAGACTGTACTCCCAAAGTCCATCAATCCCTGATGAAAATCCCATGCTCGGCCTGTTGGCACAAAATGCGCAGCCTCTTGGGAGACGACCTTTAGCAGATCCGTGCCTTCGAGCCCCAATACTCGGGAGAGCACGCGGGTGGTATTGGTATCGAGCACCAGCACGTCCTGCTCATAGGCAAAAACAGATATGGCGCGGGCGGTGTATGGCCCAATGCCCGGAAGCGATTCAAGGCCTTCAACGGTGGTCGGGAATGCTCCGCCATGTTCGTCGACGATGACCTTGGCGGCGCGCAGCATATTGCGGGCGCGGCGGTAATAGCCGAGCCCTCGCCAGGCTGTGAGCACCTGCGGCCAGCGGGCTTTGGCGAGTGCCTGAACCGTGGGGAATTTTTTGAGAAAGCCATCGTAATAGTCCAAAACTCGATCGACCTGGGTCTGCTGCAGCATCATCTCGGAAACCCAGATGCGATAAGGGTCGCGTGTCCTTCGCCAGGGGAGGTCACGGGCATTTTGAGAAAACCAATAGAGTAAATGCTCAGAAAACTGTTCGGCGGTAATAGTCCGTGTCACAACTCCCCCTTCCCCCTCTTCATCTTAAGAGGGGGGTGATGGAGAAAATAATTCATTCAACTTGGCAACTTTTTTCGTGGACGGTCGATAAGATGGATGACAGGAGAGTGCCATGTCTATTGCGGTGAATACATTTCTGCCAGCGAACGTGCACGTTGCTTTGGTCTCAGGCACAGGTGTCACCGGCCTCATTCATGCGGCAGGCGTCATACGAGAACAGCGGCGCCAGGCGATGGGTGATCCCCAAAGCCTTCGAAAGCTTCATGCCCTCTCCATCACGTTGTTTTCGGAATTACCGACGGCTGCGCTCGAGAGACTTTATCGCAAGGCCATTACTCGAGAGCCGGCCGCGAGGGCGATCCTTCCGCTTGCCCGTGTCTCCTCCGATGCGACGCGATACGCAAGCAGGTGGCCGTGTGGTTTTTATGAATATCATCTTCGTGCGAAGCAGCAGCGCTGGCTGGGTTACGACGATATGGTGCCATCACCGCTAGGCCGGATACCGCACCGACTACGAGAAGTGGCCGAACTCGCTTTTTCGTATCAGAACGAACGGGCGCAAACCCTTTTTCAGGGAGTCGACATTCACCATCTTTTGCGTGTCTTTGCTGCATCTGGTGATAATTCAGGAATTCATCAACATGCCGGAAGCGTGCTCGCAGTACTCGCGAATTTTGGTCACGCGAGGGCGATAAGTCTTGCCACCGAAAATGGTTTAACGGTATCAAGGGGTGCTCGGAAATTGTTTATGGATTATCTTCTTGAGGATGCTGTGTGAATCGACGTCTGTTCGGAACGATAGCCTGTCTTTACGTCCTCTTTCAATCTCACCTCAGTTTTGCAGCCGATAGTTCTGCCGCCATTCTTTACCATCATGGGGAAATCTTTTCAGGTGCATCTGCATCTCCAGACGCCGATTGGTTTGTGGTGCAGGGAGAACGGGTGGTGGCGGTTGGTAAAGGCCATGTGCCTGAAGAATGGGATAACCTCTCGAATAAAATTGATCTCCATGGTGCCTTTGTGGCTCCTGGTTTCATCGATGCGCACATCCATTTTGTCGATGGAGGGTTAAGCCTCCTGCAGACGGATCTTGGTCAGATTCGCAACCAAACGGATTTAGCGAAGCAGCTTGAACATGCGAGCCGTGAGCCGATCGGCGATTGGATCATAGCACGAAACCTGGGCCTTTCCTGGTCTGGCGGGAAGCTTCCTTTCCATCAAGATTTTCCGGACATTGCAGCTCTCAATGGAAAACCGCTGTTCGTTGCCCTCAACGACGGCCATCATTTTTATCTCAATGAAGCCGGCCTCAAAAAACTTGGCCTCTCAGACAAAACATCGACCGGACTTTTGACCGATGAAGAGGGCTGGAATGTCCTTCGCCGTATTTACGAGAAACTGTCCCCGAACTTGCTGGTGAAAGCCATGCTTGCGGCGCAAGACGCGGCGCTGTCTTTTGGAATGACGGCCATCGGTGACAACACGTTCTTTCCGCACCACATGGCGCAGTACGGTCGGCTGCAAAAGCAGAGGCGATTTCATCTCCGAGTGTCATCACGATCCTATGGCAAAGAACCGATCACTGGTCAGATCATGCCGCGGATTGGGGCGAATTACTGGGGCAAGAAAAAGAAATCGCTGCAATACTTCGGTCCCAAATATTTTATCGATACGACGCTCATGAATTCCGATCCTGCGTCGTTGGAGCCTGCCGGTGAACCGCAGCTATTACTGGACGACGTCAGACACGCCTTTGAATTTTCCAAACCGTTTGGGGCTGCGTTCCACGTGCAGGGCAGGGAAGGTCTTGAACGGATCTTGGCGGTGCATGCCAAACGCGAGCTGCGAACACCTGACGTCCTTGATCACTGCGGCAGGTGTGGACCGTTTGCAGATGCGATTGCTGCTCAAGAATTCCGCGTCACGATTCTTCCACGCCAATTGTTGGACCTTCCTGAGCTTCACCAAATTTATGGATCCTCAAAGGCCCAGGACCTCCTGCAATTTCCTGAGCTCTTTCGCGCGGGAGTTGAGCCTGCGCTGACGTCGGATTGGCCCTACGGCATGTCGAACGCTTCATCGGTAGAACTCGCCTTGGCACCACTTTCGGGAATGGCGGTGGTCGTCTCAGGCAAGACGCCCGATGGAAACATCATTCCCTTCAGTAAAGGCCGAACGATAGACCTTAGTGACGCCATGCTGGGCCACACGCGCTACGGCGCCCAGGCCATCGGCCGCGGCCACGATCTCGGCCAAATCGCCCCCGGCCACTTCGCCGACTTCGTCCTCCTCGACCACTCTCCCTTCACCCCGGGGACAGGAGGGCTCTACAGTCGTCGGGTCATTGCGACGTTTGTTGGTGGTGAGCAAGTTTATGACGCGACGAAAACTCATTTCAAAATGCTGATAGATGCGGGTGACGCCGGAGTGGTTCCGGGGGGCCCCGCAAGCTTGCGGGGGGCCGGAAGCCCGAAGGCGGCAGGACCCGCGTCCGTGCAAAATTTTGAAATGGGTTTTCGTAAAGAACGCCAACCTTACGGGCTCACACCATCACCGGTCATTGGCTATGACCCGACATTAGGCCCGATATTGGGGGGAGCTCTTTTCTTTTATGCCTACACACCGCGCGGCCTGAACGGCGACGTGCAAACCATGATGGCACCAAAGCAAGGTCGAGGACAGGGAGCCATCACCCTGGAATACGCCAAACTGACGCCGCATTTTACGCCGCAATTTTTTATCGATATCGACAGCTTCCGCAATCATTATTACGGGGTGGGAAATACGACGCCCAGCGAGGCGCTCTTTGACACCGATCCACTGCGCGTCGAAGGAAAACTCGGCTGTCGCATCCACCTTTTCGAGAGCGTATCGCTTGGAACGTACGGTCTTTACAGTTTCCTCGATGACCGCATGGCATCCGACATTCTGCAGCAGAGCGGTGAAGCTGAAGGCATTGTGAATGGGCATGGTGCTGGCGGTCGACTCGAAGTGACGCACGATACGCGCGAAACCAATTTTTCCCCGCGTTACGGCGGCAAGCGGACGCTGTGGGTTGAGGAATGGATGTGGCAGGGAAGTGACGTTCGTCCACGCTCGCGACTCGGATTCGAAGTGGCCCAATTTTTCCCCGTGCTTCCGCCGAATGTGGTCCTCGCGCTGCGAAGCGAAGGGGGCCTTTCCTTTGGCGATCGTTCCTATTTTACGAACTATGCCTTGGGCGGCATCAAGCGCCTGCGCGGCTATTATTCGAACCGCTTTCGCGGGGATCATTATCTGCTCGGTGGTTCAGAACTTCGCTTCCCGATTTGGTCGTTTATTTCCGGCGTGGCCTTTGCCGAGGCGGGAAAGGTTTGGGCAAAGGATCAGGACGATGGGCTCAAAAATATTGCCCTCGCCGGCGGTGGTGGCCTGCGCTTTGGCCTCCCGCCGGATTATCGCATCAAACTCCGCTTCGATATCGCTGCTAGCAAAGACCAGTGGGGCATCTTCTTTGCGTTCAATGAAGCGTTCTGAGTGTTCACGCTCTTTGTTCGGTGAGGCGTACATATTTCGCCTCTCTTACTTCAGAAAAATTTTATCTCCTGAAAATATATCGTGATTTCCTAAAGCCTCAAATTGGCATCATTTCTGCTGTGTAACGAACCGCTATGATCAACTCGGTTCGCGCATGCTCAATGATCGTGAGCTTCTTGCTCATCATTCCCACGAATGTCTTCGCAGCGGATGCGTCTGCGCCGCAGAGCCTGGTGGTGTTTGCCAAGCACGATGGCGATGCCGATGGTGAAACCGATCGCCAGGCAACGTTCATCCGCCAGGAATTGTCGCAGGATGGCCGATTTCAAGTCGTCGACGACGGCATTGCCCGTGACGTGATCAGCTATCACGGAAATCCTGGGAGCAGTGAACAGGCGAGGCTCGCTCGTGAGGAAGTGAACCAGGCCAGAACTCGATATTTTGCGTTTCAATACGATGAAGCTTTTGCTCACATCGATCGGGCTCTGGCGATGCTAACCAGCCTTGATGTCGCCGATGTCGGCGCGCTGCTCTGGGAAGCTCATTTGACCCGCGGCGTGATTGCCAAGGCCATGAAGAACGACGCCCAAGCTGCAACGTCGTTTGCCGAAGCCATCAAGTTGAATCCCTTGGCCAATCTGGATCCGCAATTTTTCTCGCCTTCGGTGGTGCAACTCTACGATCAGCAAAAGCAGATCATCGCTTCAGGTCCGGTGGGTTCACTGCAGATCGACAGCGATCCGCAGGTTGCGGAAGTGTTCGTGAACGGGATTTTTCACGGGGTGACGCCGGTGACGCTCTCGGATCTGCCGGTCGGGGAATATATTCTACGACTGGATGCCAATCGCTACGAATCCATTGCTCGTAAAGTTGTGGTGACCGCTGATGCGACGGCATTAGTGCAGGAAAAACTTCGCTGGACCGGCAAGAAAAAAGACGCGTCGCCTGAAGAGCAGAACGCCGAAGCAGAGCTTCGACAGGGGCTTTCGCTTGCGGATGCGCTCAAAGTGGATCGGGTGGTGATGGTGAATGCCGACCAAGACGCCGGTGGTTTTCGGCTGACGTCGCGGGTGATCGATCGGGAGTTTCGGACCAGTTTAAAACCAAAAGCAGTGCTTTATCATCAAGATGAAGCTGCTTTGAAATTGAAAGATTTTTCGACCGACGTCGTTGCTCAAGCCTCGCAAAACATCCGACGAACCCCAACTGAACTTATCGACCCTGCCGGCAGCGGCGATGTGCGACTGCTCATGGCAGAGCGAAAACAGCTGCATAAGCGTCCGCTCTTCTGGGGTGGCGTTGGCGGCCTTGCGGCTGGGGCCATCATCGGTGGGATTTTGGTGGGGACGTCGGGTGGGTCTGATTCCGGTGATTTGAGAGTGAGGTTTCGGTGAAACGCTCACTTTTTCTCATTCTTTTGACAGTTGCTGCCTGTGGAGGCGCTCCGGGCCATACGGAAAACGTCGGCTCACTTTCGATTCTGGTGAAAAATGCTCGTTCCTTTTCGGAATCCTCAGATCACGAACGCATCGCCAACTATCGCGTGACCGTCACCGGAAAAGGGTTTGAGCCGATTCAGAAAATATTTTCTGGCGATCAAACCGAAGGCGTCATTTCCGGCATTCCGGCGGGCGACGGAAGAGAAGTCGCGGTCGAAGCCTTGAATGGTTTTGATCAACCGATCCGCGGCGGTGAGGCAGAAGGGGTGGATATTTCCGGTGGCGACACGGCAACGGTCGACATCGCGCTCGAATCCATTCCCATTTTCACCAATCTCACCTCCGGCAAGGCGATCGAAAACACGCGGTTGGTTTTCCGCGTGCTGTCCGACGCCGACGATGTCGTGGAGATCCTCGATAAAACAGAAGCAGCCGAAACGTCGCTCGTGAATCCCTCAAATTCGCTGTCGGAGATTTCTCTGAGTGCCAGCAAAGGACGAGGCGAGCTCGCTCCAACGGTTCGTGAAGTCGGAAAACACACCTTTAGCGTGCGCAGCCTGCGCACGGGCCGCAAGAGTGAAATCGAACTCATGGTCACCGATGGGACGAAGTCGCGGCCCGCGCCGCTCTTTGCGGCTGAGAATGGTGTTCTCAATTTCATGGCGATGCCAACGATTCGGAAGGAGAAGTGATGAAGAAGACATACGTGCTGTGGATCTTGTGTCTCTGTGCCTGCGGCGGAGGAAGTTCCGCAGTTCAAATAGATCTGCGCGGCCAGCTGCCAGCGCTGGTTCAGCCCTATGCGGAGGCACTTGAGCTGCGCGGCACACTCACGAACGGTACGAGCGATCAGTCAAAAACACTGAGCGTTACAGCGATCGGCAAGGCGAGCGATGCCGGTTACCAGTTTTCCATTGAACCCACCGCGGCCCTGCCTGATGATGGGGCCGTGCTGCGCGTCGATCTCCTGTATCAGCGTGAAAATGCGGAGTCGCTGACGATCGGAGCGCTGTATGCGAAACCGATTGACGCTCAAGGGCCGCAGGTTTTCGATATCTCTGATCTCATCTTTGATACGTCGCAAGACGATGACCGCGATGGCGCGGCGAATTTGGCTGAACTTTCCAAGAATCTGAATCCCAAAAATCCGGACACTGATGGCGACGGCATTCCCGATGGCCGCGATACATTTCCGTCGATTGCGGCAGAGTGGGGCGATCTCGACGGGGATGGCATCGGTGATAATGCAGATGGCGATGTAGACGGCGATGGCCTTTCCAACGCCGATGAACTGAAGTTCGGAAGCGATCCGTGGAAAGCCGATACCGATAACGATGGTGTGAATGATGGTGAGGATACCTGTCGTTTGGTGAAAAATACCGGCCAAGAAGACCTCGACCACGACGGGCGAGGTGACGCCTGTGAGGATGATACCGACGGCGATGGCCTTTCCGATGCCGAAGAAACCGTGCTTGGAACAGATAAATTAAAGCCCGATACGGATGATGATGCTTTGAGCGATGGCGGCGAGCGCGACATCCAAAGTGATCCGCGGAAATCCGATACCGATGAGGATACGTTCAAGGACGGTGCGGACAATTGTCCAACCGCACCGAATGCGGATCAAACGGATGTGGATCGCGATGGCAAGGGCGATGCCTGTGACCTCGACCGCGATAATGATGGGAAGAATAACGGTGAGGACAACTGTCCAACGGTTCCAAATACGAATCAGAAAGATTTGGATGGCGATGGCCACGGCGATGTCTGCGACGCCGATCAGGATGGTGATGGAATTGAGAATATCAGTGACACCTGTCCTATTGTTGCGAATCCAAATCAGCGACGCGATGACACCGATGGCGATGGCGTCTTTGGCGAATGCGATCTGGATGATGCAGATTCGCAGGTGGGCAGTGCAGAGTCAGGGCTCTTCGTCAGCGTCATGCGCGGTCGCGACACCAACGACGGGTCGTATGGCTTTCCGCTCGCCAGCCTTGACGAAGCTTTTCGCCGTGCGCGCACCGCAAATAAAAAAATCTATGTTGCTGGTGGAAGGTATTCCACTTCGGCCCTGAACTTTTTCGACCATGTTCAGATCTTTGGCGGATTCAGCAACAGCCAAGGGCCGCAAGGATTTCTTTCCCGCGATGTGCAGAGCGATGCGTCGGAATACAAGACGTTCCTCGCGCGTTCGGACGCCGACGTGACGCTTTCGCTTGTGAATCTGAACGATGTTCACATCAACGGATTTTTGATCATCAATGAATCTCCAACCACGGATCCACTCGTGGGATCACGCACGATACTCATACGCGGCGGGCGCGTGACCCTTGAAAGGTGTTCCGTGTATGGAAACCGTCAGGCATCGATTTCAACGGCTCTCCTTGCCGAAGACACGTCAGATCTGTTGATCGACCGAAATCGCATCGTGGGTTTGGCGATGACGAGCGGGCACAGCGTAAGCCTTGTCGTTGGGAACCTGTCGGGCACGGTGATGAATAATATCATCAGAAGTGGTGATGGTCGTTTTTCAACGGGCATTGTAATTCGCGGAGGATCTCCTCGATTCATCAACAACACGGTTGATGCGCGGTCAGGCAGTGATAATCGTGGTGTTGCCGAGGGCCTGAAGATCGTCAGCGCATCTCCCGTGCTCATCAATAATCTCATTTTCACCGGCACGGCGGCGGATCAGTATCCGCTTTATTGTGAAGGCAGTGATCCATCTTCATCAGCACTCTTCTTGAATAACGCCTTGGCAACGCTGCAATCCAATTCGTCAAATGCGATCGCCAGAAACTGTTCCGGCGATGTCTTCCAGGGCAGCGGTTTTGTCATGGGGGCTGCGACGGTTGCAGGGAATATCGTTCGGCTAGATGCGTCTGGTCTGAGTGGAATTCTTGGACCTGATGCTGCAAATTATGAACCTCGTTCCGATTTTGGCGTCGACCAAGGCGTGGGTGCGACTTCCGGTGGAGCGCGTGAAGATTTTCGTGGCCGCAGCCGTCCGCAGGGCGGGGGAACAGATATCGGGGCGATTGAGCGCTAGAATATCTATCCCCCTCTTAAGGTAAGAG
>JACQOX010000037.1 GCA_016202335.1 Deltaproteobacteria bacterium | reverse complement strand
GTGGAAGTTCAATCGGGACCACGTTCAGGCGATAATAGAGATCTTCGCGAAATCTGCCGGCAGCGACTTCACCCTGCAGATTGCGATTGGTCGCGGCCACAATGCGGACATTGACCGAGAGCGGTTCATTGCCGCCGACTCGCGTAAAAGTTCGCTCCTGCAAAAAACGCAGGAGTTTCACCTGCAACGCCGGATCCATTTCGCTTATTTCGTCGAGGAACAAGGTTCCCTCATGGGCGCGCTCGACGCTGCCGATGGAACGGCGATCTGCTCCGGTGTAGGCCCCACGCTCATGGCCGAAGAGTTCGTTTTCCAAAAGCTGCCGCGGAATGGCGCCGCAGTTGATGTCTACGAACGGTTTTTTCTCACGGCCGCTCAAGCGATGCAGAGCCTTGGCAACGAGTTCTTTCCCCGTACCGCTCTCTCCATGGATGAACACGGTCGCCTGGCTCTTGGCCACGGTTTTGATGAGCATAAAAACAGCTTGCATGGCCTGACTCGTTCCCACCATGCCTTCAAACGGTGACCTGCTGCCCATCTGCTGTTCGAGGAGATACACTTTTTTCGTCAGGCGATACAGACGAACGGCATTGGCAATGGCGTGCCCAAGACGCTCCGCATCAATCGGAAAAGCAAAGCAGTCATAGACCCCCGCCTTCATGACGGTGATGACCTCCTGCAGCGAGGGAGAGGTCAAAAGCACCATGATCGGCAGATTTTCATCAGCTGCTTTGATCACTGCGATCGCTTCTTCGATCGATGCAACGTCGCCTTCAGGCAGCGCCACCAAGGCACATTCCGGGGAACAGGATTTGAGATCTTCCAAAAGGGAACGCATCGACGCTGCGGTCAGATGCATCTGCTTGGGATTCACAACCTCTCGCACCTGCGGCGAGATACCGCGTCCCGATCCGAGCACCAAGAGTCGGGTCTCGTTCATTGCAGCTCCTCTTGATCGCGAAACGAGTCGATGGCAATGTTGTAGCGCTTGATGAGTTTCTTGAAATTGCTGCGGTCCATGCCTGCCTTTTGCGACGCCACTGAAACGTTTCCGTTGGAGGTTTTGAGAAGCTCGCCGATGTACGTGCGATTAAAGTTCATGAGTGCCCGATCCTTGGCATCTTGGTAAGAATAATGGCTCAGATCCTTCTGTTTTTCATCCTCCTCTTGATACGATGCCCCCAAAATAACAGACGGGAGATCGCGCGCCAGAATGGTGTCTTCCGTGGCGAGCACCACGGCACGCTCAATGGCGTTCTCCAGTTCTCGCACGTTGCCCGTCCATGAATAGTGCTGCAGGGCCTGCAGCGCATCGAGCGACACCTTGTCCACCTGCTTCCCCATCTTGGCGCTACACTTCGAAAGGAAATGATAGACCAAAAGCGGAATGTCTTCGGCGCGCTCACGTAAGGGGGGAATGGTCAGATTGATGACGTTCAGGCGATAGTAGAGATCTTCACGAAATTCGCTATGGTCCACCATACTGAGCAAATTGCGATTTGTGGCTGTCAGGAGCCGAATGTCGATTTTTTTGGTCTCGGCATCGCCGATGCGGCGCACTTCTCCTGACTGCAGCACCCGCAGCAGTTTCACTTGCAGCGCCAGCGGCAGTTCTCCGATCTCATCCAGAAAAACCGTCCCCCCATGGGCTTCTTCAAAGAGCCCAACACGATCAGAAACCGCACCCGTGAAGGATCCGCGGGTATGCCCAAAAAGTTCGGATTCAAGCAGGTTTTCGGGAATGGCAGCACAGTTGATGACCACAAACGGTTTTTCCGATCGCGGCGAACGGCGGTGGATGGCGCGCGCCACCAGCTCTTTGCCGGTTCCGCTTTCACCGTCGATGAGCACGGTCGACGACGTTCCAGAGATGGATTCGATGCAGGAAAAAATTTCCTGCATCTTGGTGCTCTTCCCCATGATCCCTTCAAAGGACGGCTGATCCGAAGCCTGCCGCTGAAGACGATGCAATTGTTTCATCAGACGAAATCGTTCGATCGCTTTATCGATGAGGAGCATCACGCGCGTGATGTCGTCGAAGGGTTTGGTCAGATAATCGTAAGCGCCCTTTTTGATGGCATCGACCGCAGACTCAATCGTGCCGACGCCAGTGATCATGATGATTTCCGTGGGAATACGATTTTTTTTAGCGTGCTCCAGCACCTGAATCCCAGAAAACCCGGGCAGCATGACATCCAGCACCGCCACCTCAAAAGGTTTTTGGACGAGAAGATCGATCGCTTCCTGACCGCTGCGGGCGACTTCATAGGTATATTGTTTTTCACGGGCGAGGCGTTCGAAAACTTTTACCAGGCTTTCATCGTCGTCCACGATCAAAAAATTGGTTGGCTGAAATGTCACATACCCTCCATGCCGCGCTGTTTCTTCAATTTTTCCACGAGCGTCGTGCGATTGAGTTTAAGCAGCAGCGCAGCGCGATGTTTATTTCCACCCGCGCGTTTGAGCGCCTGGGAGATGAGATTCCATTCGAAATCCGCCACCGCATCTTTCAGGGAAAGACCATCTTCAGGAAGCATTTGAGATTTCGCTGTGGCCCTCAAAGGATGCTGAAGCGTCACGGTTGTACCGGCTTCACAGCGTATTTTGTCCGGCAGGTGACTTATTTCGATACGGTCCTGATGGCAGAACACGGCCGCTCGTTCGATGACATTTTCGAGTTCCCGAACATTGCCCGGCCATGAGTACGTGAGAAGGCAACTCAGAGCCTGGTCGGTCATCCCATGTACCGGCTGTTTTGCGGACTGGCGGTATTTTTCGATAAAATGGCTGACGAGAAGGGGGATGTCGTCGGGTCGCTCACGAAGCGGCGGAATTCGAATCGGAATAACGTTCAAGCGATAATAGAGGTCTTCACGAAAACGTTTTTCTTTGACCATGCGATCGAGGTCTTGGTTCGTCGCAGCGATGATCCTCACATTCACGTCATGGGTTTTATTGGAGCCCACAGGTTCGAACTTCCGCTCTTGAAGCACGCGGAGGAGCTTCACCTGAAGCTTCAAACTCATGTCACCGATTTCATCCAAAAAAATCGTGCCGTGGTTCGCCGCATCAAATCGACCATTGCGCGTTTGGACCGCACCCGTGAAGGCCCCCTTCATGTGGCCGAAGAGTTCACTTTCCAGAAGTTCTTCCGGAATGGCGGCACAATTGACGGTGACGAGATGGTGGTCCCGCCGTGGGCTATTATAATGAAGAGCGTGAGCGATGAGTTCCTTGCCCGTGCCGCTTTCGCCAAGGATGAGCAC
>JACQOX010000038.1 GCA_016202335.1 Deltaproteobacteria bacterium | reverse complement strand
TTATAATAACATTCGATTTTTTCTATTTCAAGGACTGCTTCTCGTTTTCTTGCAGCGTCGACCGAACGACGGTGCGAAGAAGCCAACTTCGATTCACGCGTCCAAACAAAGCCTTGATGTCGTCATAAAGCGTTGGATCGCGAATGAGTCTCCCGAGCGTTCCTTGGCCCGCCTTGATCCCTGCCAACATCTCGCGGGTATCTTCCGCGCTGGCCGTGAGCGCCGACACCAACTGTCCTCCTTTGGGATCGTAAAGCACGGCATGGGCAACGCCCTTTCCATGCTCAATTTGCTCCGTGATACGCTGCAATGACATGGAGAGCTTTTTGACTTCGTCCATAACCTGGCCACCTTTGGCCGCAAGATCCGCAAAGGATGAGGATTCTTCCGTGGCGATGGTCGCGCCTTCTTCAAGCATGGCAGCGCTCGGGCTTCCGATGGTGATGTTGATGAACTTATCGCCCAAGAGTCCCTGGGTATTGATCGCGGCCTTGCTGTCGGAGCGCACCCGCGATTGATAATGACGATTGATTTTCATGACGACGGTGATGTCGTGATCTTCCAGATTCTCGGGGAGTCTGATGTCCCCCACCGTCCCCACCTTGAGCCCAGCAAGTTGCACGATAGCTCCAGGGCGCAATCCCCCGACGGCAGCAAATTTTGCCTGGAGCGTGAATTTTTGTTGAAACATCTGCTGCTTGCCGCCGATCAGAAAGATCGTGAGCAACGCAATGGCTCCGCCCAAAAACACAAAAAATCCAACGCGTAATTCGGTCGTCCGTTCACTCGCCATAAGTTCTCCTACGTGCTCGCTGATTCTAATTCCCCATGGATGAAATCCTGCACCACAGGATTGTCCGAATGCATCGCCTCATCCTTCGTCCCCACAAAGGCAAACCGCTTCTGATGCAGCATGGCCACGCGGTCTGTCACGGAAAAAGCAAAGTCCATGTCATGGGTCACGATGATGGACGTCGCGCGCAGTTTCTGCTGCAGCTCTTGGATCAGCCGCGCAATGCGTTTGGTATTGGCGGGATCAAGGCCGGTCGTGGGCTCGTCGTACAAGATGACATCCGGCTCCGTGGCAATAGCACGCGCCAAGCCCACCCGCTTGCGCATGCCGCCCGAGAGATCGGCTGGCATCATCTTTTCAATGCCGGCGAGTCCCACCATTTCGAGCCGCGTTTGCACGATGTGCTCTCTTTCGGCTTCAGAATAATCAAAATGGACGCGCAAAGGGTACGCCACGTTTTCAGCTACGGTCAGCGAATCAAAAAGGGCAGATCCTTGGAACAGCATGCCGATGTGACGCCGCATTTCAATGAGTTCGCGCTCGCTCATCTCCGGAACATTTTTCCCCCGGAAAAGAATTCGGCCTCGCTCCGGCCGCAAGATGCCGAGCAGAAGCTTGAGGAATACCGATTTACCGGTGCCACTGCCGCCGATGACGGTCAACGTTTCGCCCTGACGAATCGCGATATTCGCGTCGACAAGCACGCGATGAGCGCCAAATCGTTTGTCCACATGTTGAAATGCAATGAGATCCATTCAAAACACCAAAAAGAGTTTGGTTAAAAATAAATCCAAAATAAACACCGTAATCGAGGCATGGACCACGCTGCGCGTCGTCGATTCTCCCACGCCTTCCGTTCCTCCGGACGTCGTGAGCCCGTGGTAACAGGCGATGATGGCGATGACGAAACCAAAGAACCCTGCTTTAACGATGCCGCTGGTGAAATCTTCCAAAATCACCGTGTTTCGAATCTGATCGAAGTAAAATTGGAGCGTCACGTCAGCTTCGGAGATGGCAATCAATGCCCCACCCAAAAGTCCGATGAGATTTGCCGTGGTCGTCAAGATCAGCGCCGAAAAAAGCGTCGCCAAGAGCCGTGGAACAACGAGCTTTTGGATCGGATTCGCGCCCATAGCTTCGATGGCCAAGACCTGCTCAGTCACCACCATCGAACCGAGTTCTGCCGCAATGCCACTGCCAACGCGCGCAGCGATCATGAGGCTCGTGAGCACGGGCCCCAGTTCGCGAAAAATAGCGATGCCGATGATCTGACCGATGTACATCTTGAGGCCGAAACGACCGAGTCCCACAGCAAGCTGCAGGGAAAAGACCATGCCGGTGAAGAGCGCGATCAACCAGACGATAGAGATGGAGCGATTTCCCACGGCGACCAGTTGATAAAAGAATTCGTTAACCGCCAGTTTATGGCGAAAGAGCGAAGACAGCGTTCGCAGAGCGAGGGTCGTAATGCCGCCGATGAGCCCGATCATGCCCAAGAATCGTTCGCCCAGTGAGATCAAAAACTCCCGTGGATGAAAAATCGAGGGAGCCATGGGGAGTGCCGACCGTTCATAACGATGCGAAGCCAACATGATCAGTATTCAAATCCTTGATAAAAAGTTTCGAAATCCTTTCGCACGTTCACCATCTGGTCCGGCGACGCAATCAACACAAAGTCAAACAGACACGTATGCTTTTTCACCACGACCATGGAAATCGCGGTAGTCACACCATCGATTTTCCCAGTGAGTTCGGTGGCGAGCGCCTTGCGGCCATTCAAGGTAAAACTGTGAGAACGCTTTTGGCGAAAATCTTCCACCCCATGCACCATGCGGTCGAGCAGCACCTCATGGGGCGCGTCTTCAAAGGAATCTCCGCAAAAGGCGTCGGTAAAAAGAGTTGCTCCTGATCTGTCGTGATGAAAAGCGATCACCGGCGACTTGACGGGAAATGGCCGCCACCCATGTTTCAGAGCGCCGACCTGATATGCATTGCCTTGTTTGAGATAGACTTTTCCAGCACGATACGAAACAACTCCTGACACCGGCCGGCGACCAAAAAGACAGCTTGAAAGCGAGACGAGGATCAGACAAACACCCAGCACACGAATCATAGCTCTCCCCAGTGGCGAAAACCATATGGCGCTTTTTCGATGATGACAACGGAATTCCCGATGACGAACGAAATTCACGATCGATTGCAGGAGATCCTGCATCGCATTGCCAAGGCAGCAACGCGCTCGGGAAGAAATCCTCACGACATCGCGCTCGTCGCGGTTTCCAAAACACATGCTCCGGAAAAAATCCGTGCAGCCTACGCTGCTGGTGCGCGGCTCTTTGGCGAAAGCTATGCCCAAGAACTCAAGGCCAAACACGACGAGCTCAGCGAGCTCGACATTTGCTGGCATTTCATCGGCCACCTGCAACGCAACAAGGCGAAATTGATCGCACCATTCATCGACACCATCCAGGCGCTCGATTCTTTCAAAACTTCTGAGATGCTCGATAAACTTGCTTTGTCTCCGATCAAAGCGCTGGTGCATATCAACCTCGGCCATGAAACGACCAAGTCCGGCATTGCTCCCGAGGAAGCTTTCGCCTTCATCACGGAGGTAAAAAAATTTTCGCGCCTCAACGTCACCGGCCTCATGTGCCTTCCGCCCTTTCACGCCGATCCAGAAAAAAGCCGGCCGTATTTTCGTGAGCTGCGCTGCATCTTGAACCATCTCAATCAACAGCTCCCCTCGCCGCTCAGCGAGCTTTCCATGGGCATGAGTCATGACTTTGAAATCGCTATTGAAGAAGGGTCCACAATGGTGAGAATTGAAACCGCTATCTTTGGAGAACGATAAAATAAAGGAGAGTAAACATGTCATTTCTCGCGCACGTGATCCTCGCTATTGGGAAAATCCTCACCCTCTTCATTGATATTTATACGCTGATCGTGATTGTCGCCGCGCTCATGTCGTGGGTAAGCCCAGATCCTTACAACCCCATTGTCCGCACGCTGCACAGCCTGACCGCCCCGGTTTTTCACCGCGTCCGCCGCCTCCTTCCCCGAAAAATCATGGAAATACCGATAGATATCACCCCGCTCATCGTCCTCGTGCTTTTGGCCGTGCTGGAAGGCGTGATTAAGGCTTTCCTCCAAAGTACCGCGCGAACATTTTTACAGTAAGTCACGAGAATCGCTTTACATTCTATAAGTATTTCATAACAATGGTGACTCAAGTCTACAGATGAAGTGGGGAGCAAAAGTTCCCCACCTTTTTTAAAGGAACTGTTTTATGCCGATCTACGAATACCACTGTCCAAAATGTGAAAAACATTTCGAAGTCCTGCAAAAGATGAGCGACGAACCGCTGGCGGCCTGTCCGGATTGTCATGCTCAAGTCAAACGATTGGTCTCACAAACGAGCTTCGCGCTGAAAGGCGGCGGCTGGTACAAAGACGGATACACCTCGAGTAAAGGTTCGGGCGATGCCAAAAAATCAACGAAGAAAGACAGCTAACTCTACATCTTGCTGTACCTGCTGAGGTCGCATGGTTGACAAGGTCGATCGCATCGAAGCTCCGCCACCCTATCGCGTCAATGAGGCCCGCGAAGCGCGCGACCAGCAGGGCCAGGGGCGACAGCCTTCGCAGGAAGAAGAAAAAGCAGAATATAAACGCGAAACAACATCGGAATGGGGGAAATTCCATCGCCAGGAAATCACAATCCAACCTACAAAAGTTGCACGTCAGTCCATCGATCGATGTTACTTCTGCGCCGCCTTGATTCGCAGCGGAAACCCCATTGTGATCGTGAACATCGCCTGGACAAACGGCCGGATCACTGAAGGTGCCCACATTCTGCTCTCGCGCATCGATGACTATTTTCGACTACGACACCTGCGGCCAGGACAAGAAGTTCCGGAAGAAATTTGGGGGGAGACAGATCCCGTTGAAATTGGAATTCCAAAGGCACTCGGAGGCAGCGGGGCCATTCGCATGCCAGGCTCCTCACCAGAAATCGCGCCGCCGCCCATGCCTATGGAGAAAACTCCATGGGGACTGATTGCCGCGGTTCTTTTTGCCGCCGCCATTATCGCCATCATTCTTTTTCAGCTTTAATGGACGATAAAAACTATGGATGAATTCGCACCAAAACAGTTCGGGAAATATTACTTAATCGAAAAACTCGCCGTCGGCGGCATGGCGGAAATCTATAAAGCCAAAACGTTCGGCGTCGACGGCTTTGAAAAGCTGCTCGCCATCAAACGCATTCTGCCTCACTGCTCAGCCGACAAAGAATTCATCACCATGCTGATCGACGAAGCCAAGCTGTCGGTGCTTCTGTCGCACGCCAACATCGTTCAGGTGTACGACCTGGGAAAAGTCGGCGACGACTATTTCATCGCCATGGAATTCATCTCCGGCATCAACCTCCGCGACGTCATGTACCGCAGTCGAGAATCCGGTGAAAAACTGCCGCCGGACATCGCGGTCTACATCATCAGCGAAATGTGCAAAGGCCTGGATTACGCCCACCGCAAGACCGATCCCAGCGGCCAGCCGCTCGGCATCGTGCACCGCGACGTGAGCCCGCAGAACGTCCTCATCTCGTACGAAGGTGAAGTCAAAATCGTGGACTTTGGTATCGCCAAAGCTGCGATGAATATTTCACACACCATGGCCGGCATCTTGAAAGGCAAGATCGCCTACATGTCGCCCGAACAGGCCATGGGAAAAGCGATCGATCGCCGCACCGACATTTTCTCCACCGGCATCATCCTCCATGAAATGCTGACGGGCCAGAAGCTCTACTCGGGGGAATCGCAATTCGAAGTGCTCAAGAAAATCCGCACGACCAAGATCGATGCCGGCATGCTTTCATCAGACGTTCCACAGCTTCTGCGACCGATTTTGGCCAAGGCGTTGGCGTATCGCCCTGAAGATCGCTATCAAAACGCTGGCGACTTGCAAGTCGAGCTGACGAAATTTCTGTACGCCATGTATTTGGATTTTTCTCCGCGCAAGCTTTCGACGTGCATTACCAATCTCTTCAAAGAAGAAATCGCCAAAGAAATTGGAAAACAAGGCGACGGAACCATTGCGGATCAGGCCACGAGCTCCATGAGCCTTGGCGAACAGGACCGCCAAGTCGAATTCGTGCATCGCGAATTTACGCCACCTCCAACAACGAACTCAACCACGGCACGAAATACAAAATCGAAGTGGTGGGTGGGGCTGGCTGCTGCACTCGCGGTCATGGCCGTCGGTGGTTTCGCAGCCTTTCGTTTCCTTCCCTTTTTTAAGGCCGAGCCCGTGGCTATTTCAACACCGCTTCCAGCCGCACTCCCACCAGCGCCAACGCCGAAGATTCAACAAGAAGGCGTCCTCAACGTGATCAGCGATCCCAGCGGCGCCGCCATCATGGTCGACGGAAAATTGACCGGCTTCCAGACGCCCGCGACGATCGAGAAATTGCCGATTGGACAGGATCTCAAGGTAACGCTTTCGAAACCAGACTATGAAGACTTCGAAC
>JACQOX010000045.1 GCA_016202335.1 Deltaproteobacteria bacterium | reverse complement strand
GATGAAGACATTATTCCCCTTCACGCGCATATCGCCGATTTCGTTATAGCGATAAGCTTCGTCGCCGTACGCACCATGTGCACTCAGAAGTCGATCGAGTTCATCGTAGCTAAAATTCTGTGTAGCAGCGCTGTCCACCAAATCTTCAATCTGCGTAATGTTATGAACTTCATCGTAATGATATCTGAACGACATTAATTCGCCGTTTGGACCATCAATCCACATGCTGTCCAAGAAGTTGTCCTGCATTCCAGGAGGAATAACCGAATTGCTGCTATCTCTATAGGTCAACGTTTTTATTTGTCTGGCCACGGTCTGCGTCGTGAGCTGATTGCGCACGTTATATTCAAATGCCCCCAGCACGTTGGTATTGCGCGTCAGGGTTTCCAGGTTCCCTGCAGAAGTATAGCCATACCCAAGCACGGTCGAAGAAGGAGTGATGAGATGGTTTTGCGCATCGTTGGCAATGGGGAGGTTGTCGGGCACGGTGACGCTCGTCGGCCGACCGATCAGGTCATAGACATACGTCTCGGTAAACGATCTCCAGAGTGTCGGCTGCTGAGGATCCATGATCCACGAAAAAAGAGATGTCTTGCTCGTGAGATTCCCAAAGAGGTCATAGACAAAGTTGTAACGACTCAGCAGATTCGCGGATTGAATGCCACCTTTGTAATCCAAGACACTCGCGACATGGCCTTTTCCATTGGTCCCCTGATCGTAGTCAACAAACGTCGTCTTCGAGGGGAGCGTAATACTCGCATCGTCATTGGAATGACTCGACTGAGCTGCAAGCACCTGTTTTTGCCGCAAGCGACCAAGCGTGTCGTACCAAAAACGCACCACATGGTTGTTGGCACTCGTCACCTGATACACCTGACCCTCTGGCCAATACTGTGCTGCCATCGTCCCTGTCCATGGGTCAGTCTTGGAAATAGCACGCCCTGCGCTGTCATACGCAAAACCGATCGTGCGCTGCGCGAGATTAAGAGCATCGTGGGGAAGGTAGACCTGATCCACGTTTCCCACCACATCGAAATGATAGGTCATCTCCTGACCCTTGGAATCAATGACATGAGTCAGCCGTTCATGATCGTCAAAATTGTACAGCGTCTTGTGATTCTTGGCGTCGATGATGCCCACAGCACGCGGCCAATCGTGACCGTCCTGCGGACCGTAAACGTATTGACGAAGCAATGTATTCGTACCGGCCGCTTCGCGTGCGATCACGAGGGGACGGCCTCGACCATCAAACCGAACCATCGTCCCATTTTGAGCTGTCCCTGCGATAAAGGGATCCGTGTAACGGACGGTGCGAAGATGTTGCACCCGATCAAACGATTCTGTCTTTTCCATCACAGCATCACCACCTTCACCCGTGTTCACTGTCTTCCAACCTCGACCAAATCCATCGAAGTTTTTTTCAGCCTTCGTCCACAATTCGAGTGTTTGCGTTCTCGGTATAGGATCACGTATTGTCACCGTCGTTGTTCCCGTCTTTGTCTCTGTCTTAATGCGCTGTTGATGGACATCACCAAAGTCCAAGTAGGATGTTTTCATCCTACGGCTCACGGGGCTATTTGATAGCGTCCCATTCAACACGTCGACTTCCGTCACGCGACCAAGTTTGTCATAGGTGTAAACCGTTCGATCGCCATTAAAACCAATTGCCGTCTTCACGAGTCCACCGGAGAGAGGATAGTACTCCATAGTCTTTGTAAGTTTATAGGATGTCGGCTGCGGATTTGCGTGGAGCTGTTCCACTTGGATGGACTGACTGATGGGAAGCGTGTAATAGCTTGGATCATACACCACTTCCTCCAAAGCACCGGCTTGATTTCGAAACGAACGAACATTGCCAAAGGAGTGCGTGGGATCAACATCGTAGTCATATTGAACGTTGTTCTTCACTATGACCCACCTTGTTCCCGTCGGCCAGGCTCCCGTGGCTTGGAGCTGACAGTTCGTTGCCAAAGGGCAAAGAAGCGACTTCACCCTCTCAAGTTTCCAAAAAGCCCTCGCAGCATTGGTTGAATATTCGTTCTTCGTCCAACCGAGGATATTCCCATCTGGTTTTACTTGCTTGACTTCATCGACACGTCCAAAAAATCCGAAAGATGGAAAATGGGTATAATTTGTGATGGTGGTCGTACAATCACTCCCCACACATGATTCAGCTTGGCGAACAAGCATCTTTGAGTACGGCTCCGCCGTATCTTGATAGGTGAGCGTCTTCGAAGCAGTAGAAGTGATGGCCGCACCCTCATATTGTGTCGACGTGGAGTGCGTGGGGCGAACAGACCAAGAAGGACGGGCAAAGGGCTCAATCAGTTCATAGTCTTCTTCCGAAGCAGAAAGTCTGACGTTGGACGCATCGAACGCCTCTGTTGATTTTTCCAAACCGTTAAACCACTTTGAAACAAAGAATGTCGTTTCGCTCTTCACTCCTGTTTCAGCATCTTTTGCTCCAAATTTAAAACACCCCAGATCTGCACTGTTCGTTTTTCCAGCGTGAAGGTAGCGGCACGTATCGTAGCTGTATTCCGTTTTGCGGTGGACCCGGTGGGGATCGTCTTCCGCAAAGCCGTTGTCGGTTTCAATGCTGGTGACGAGTGGTCGCGGAAAATTATTCACTCCACCACAAACAGGACTAAAGGCCTCGGGCCGAGAAGAAGGAGCATCACAGAAAAAAAGGTTTTGACTCTGATGAACATCGTAATCCAACGTGGTCATATCCGCTTTCATGGCGTTTTGCACTTGACTCGCAGGGAGAGAGCTCACCGTGGTCGTCCCGCCAAAACCATTCTCGACGCGAACGATTTGATCAGGTTGTTGCAATTGATTTTTAAAGACCTTCACGGGCACCGTTGGATCACGGCCAAACGTCACTAAACTCGAGATCCCATGACCAAAAAGATCGACGGGAACCACAATGTCTGAGCGACCATAATTGTTGGCCCAAATTTTAAAGTGCATCTTATGGTCAAATCCATAGCCAGTCCCCAACAGCCAACAGACTTTCGTAAAACCACCTGCTTCAGGGCTACTCACGTAGTACCAATCCATCCGGCGATCGCCGTTGAGATCTGTCAGACCCGCGTGGCCTTTGGCATTGATAGGAATGCCGTCGAGTCGGTCACAGGGAAAATTTGTTCCATCTTGATCAAGCATGGTTCCATTTCCAATATCTCCATTCCACGTCGTCAATTGACCGATGTATCCCTGTTCGTTCGCCAGTGCATATTGAAGCTCGAATTTAAAGGCCCCGGCATAGTCACTCACAAAATCGGGGCGACCATCGCCGTTGATATCCCCGGTGTGGTTTTCATAGGTGGCAGATGGATTGGACCACGCACGAAACCCTGGTTTTACCGTCCCAGCATGGGGGATACTCTGTGTCCCGGAAATCGCCAAAGCAAAGGGTTTGTGGGCTCCTTGGTTGTTGGCAATTTCTTCCGGAAAACCCATCAACTGGTACATATTGAAAAACCGGGGACGGAAGAAGCCTGATCCAAGGTCAGTGTCCTCACCAATCATATCAACAAGTTCTTGAAATGCCGCAACACGATCACCTGCGTTTTCTTCTGTAATGACATGGCCTGGTGTTGATTCAGCTTGAAAGAAATCATTTTGATTCATGTTAATGTGTTCAGGAGAATAGACCCCTCGGCTGATAAGACCTATATCCGCACGATGATCGAGATTAAAGTCTTCAAGGAGAAGCTCGTACGTAAACCCTGCCGGAGAGTCAGCATCAATGGTGTTAAGCGTAAAATCGGAAAATCCCGTTGCACTTCCCAAACTATACCCCACTGCCAATCCTGGGGCCTTCCAACGCGAATCCAAATAAAACTCTGCAGAACCGCCCTGACCTATTTGCATGGTCTGCACAACATGCCGTAGTGTGTACACCATATCCGAAAATCCATCACCGTTGATATCCGCTGCGACGACGCGTTCTTTCAGCATAGGAGTTCTTAAGCTGAGATCACCCGGGTAATGCGCTGTTCCGAAAAACGGGGCTTGCAGGGTTTGATGTTGTACCGCTTGAAATCCTACATTTGAGCCTAAAAGGGTAAACACCTCTTTGGTGCCTTTAAGATCGAGCAGTAAGGTAATATCGGTTTTCCCATCACTGTCGCGATCCAGGGCCAAGGCATCCCAAGAACCAACTTCAGGGTACCGACCGATATCTGCGTTCACCGTCGCCACAGGAAACACATTTGTCCGATCACCAGGGGCCTGACCTGCATGTTCGGGAATGCTGATCGTCATGGTATCTTGTAACAAAACTGCGTTCGTAAGCGACTGGACTGTCACCGTCGCATCCCGCCAGTGGGGATCTTGACCCGTGTGAACGCGATATTCCTCATGATCACCCACGGTGTAAAACCGCGCGTCATTATGAGTGTTCCGCGGTAAAGTAACCGTAACCAAGTCTTTGATTCCATCACCATTCACATCTACGAGAAAAATTTGGATCTCTCCCTTTTGCCAACTTGTGGGAACATGACGAAAATCAAAATTCACGGGAAAACGCGTGATCAACTCCGGTGCTGCCAAGTCCCCATTTTCTGCGCGATAGAGGTAGATTTGATTTCGTCCACGGCTTTCATCATATTGTGTAACTGTATTGTCGTACAATGCCCCTTTATAGAGAACCACCACATCAGTATCGCCATCGCCATCAACATCGCCCGGAACCACCTGAAGTGGGTAATCATCTTCAGTAATCCCCATCAGGTTAGAATAATCGCCAAGCTCTGCCAACGTCCCTGTCAGACCAGCATAGACTTCAAACGAGTCCTGAGTAAAAGGTGGATTGTCATCGGGATTATTGTCGCTCCAAGAAAACGTTATGGGTGGAGCTGCTGTGAAATTCGGCCCTGTGGCGTCACTTCCGAGTTCCCGGATGGAATAAATACGACTTCTGCCTGTTCCTACGCCATCTTGCTCATAGGTAACTCGATATTCCCGAACCAGTGTTGCTCCCGCCAGAATTTTAATTTTTTTCAGGAGTTTGGTGAGGTTGACTTGCCCACCGGTCACATCTGGACGAACATCATTATCGGTATCCGAATACCCATCCAAAGGATAAAAAAAGTTGACCGTATAAAAAGATCCAGAGGCTCCCGTTTTTCGTTTCGTATAGGAGATTTTTTTCAGGTACGGGACCCAACCCCAGTTGGCATATTCATACTCAATCGTATTCCCATGAAGGTCTTCCTGCCGAGTAGGATACCATGTGACAATGCCTTCATTGTGTTGGGTCTGCGGTGAGTGTTTCAAAAAATCCCATTTGACCGCTTTCTGACAGTTGGTCGCAGGAACTGCCCTTTGCGCCGATGCATGACACGTACTGTCGCCCCCGTAAAACGTCACCATGCCATCTGGCGCTGTTGCTTTCCAAAAACAGGGACCAGCTCCACAATGATCATTAGAAGGTTCAAATTTGATCCACGATTCCCGCCGCGTACGATATTCAATACCCGATTTCATCATGAGTTCATTATCGACAAACGGGGGCGCACTCGCACCAGCAGGGTTAAAAGCGTAATGATCTCCAAAGGTCCTGCCCGGGTTCGTCGCATTTGCATTAAAAAGGGGGGCTTTCCCATTGTCAAAGCGTTGAATCACCGCGCCGTAGGCCAAGCCACAACGCATGCCCAGTAAATCGTTTTCCATGTGAGAATCACAGGTAATGGATACAGACGGGGTCATGCCTTGGCGTCCTGGTGGAAGTTTGAAGGGATAGTTGAAGGACGATGATCCGCGGTTACTCACGGTGATTCCTGGTGGAGCTCCGATCACTGATTCAAATTTAGCACCTCCCAGACCATCCTGAAGAATGTCGCCAAGCGGGATTGTGGAAATTCCCAGTTGGCTGCTGGCAGTTAAGGCATGAAGATCGCCGGCACCAACCTCGCCAGCCCAACAAGACAAGAACGGTGCCATCGAAAGGAGACACCCAAAGAACACCGCAAAAAAGGAATGGAATACCATGGTGTTGCCTCCTTGAAAGAGAATGGCTTCAACTTTTGAGAGCAACTCCTATGCCAGAAAACAAAACATCTAACCAGTTGATTTTGAATTTAAATAAAAAATTTTCTGGGTATTTTTAGAAATGGTTTCGCCAAAATTTTGACAATACGCAACTTTTTTTCATTTGTGCCGATAATAAGGATGATATGGTCACCGTTGTGACAATGCCTTTGGCGATACAAGGAAGCCTTCCCGACTTGAAGCTTTCCCAACGACTCTTGGTGACATCACTACAGCCAGTTGTTGCAGACGTGTCCGTTTGGGCGGTGCAGCAAGGGGCTGCGCATGGTCAGGGAAGCTCTACCTTTCTTGAAACGATACCTTTCACAATGGGTGATTTTCTCAGCCATAAAATAACTTTCCCCTGGAGATCGGTTCATTGGAGTCAAATATCACTGAGGTGGAATGAAACGTATTCTCTTTCATCGCGTCAAATCACGGCCATCGTTGATTGCAATATCACAAAAGAACGCCTCAAACACGAAGATGCTGCCTATTTTGAAGATCAATATATTCAAAAAATGTCATTCTTTTTTCGTTCCCAAAGATCTCGCACCACTGTCGTCAATGACCTTTTTCTCCTGGCTAAACACTATGGACAATCTCAGCCTCTTGCTGTTTTCTGGAAGACGTTTATAGAAATATCCCTGGAACAAAATCCTGAAAAACTTATCACTGCCCTTGAATTGGCATTGCTTGTGAGACAACATCCTCAGGCCAGTGGGGATCGTACCTTCACGACCTTCACTTCCGATGGCATCATCATGAAATGGCTTTTAACCGTGCGCCATTCCTATTTGCCAACGTGGAAAAAGCAACCTCTCCAGGTAAGAAACGCTTTCCTTCCGGATTTCAGAGCACTTTCTCCATACAAGCACCTCCTCACTCCTTCTGAAAAACGCGAATGGGACGCAATCACTCATTTTTTTTCGTAATTACTCAACGAGCGTGTCTAGTCCTTGTGGAGCTGACGGTGGCCCAGAAGGGGGGGGTGGTGGTCGATCAAGCCGAACACGGTGAATTCTTTCCTCAAACGGTCGTGGCGGTAATTTCGCTTCATACATGTTCGCTTTCATCGCGACTCTTTGTGCTACTACTTTTTGTATTTCTTCTGCAGGAGCTCCGTTAGCCCTCAATCTCGCCTCAAGCGCTTCTAACTGACGAATTGCTCCTGTTCTTTTGAGTGCTGCTGCTTCCGCTTCGCTCACAGCACGGATAAAAGCCCCAGGACCACCACGACCAATGGGACCAAGCTGTCGAGCCGTCGCTTGCAAAGGTTTTACCACAACACCATCAGCTAGTTGTCCCGCAGCATTTCCGATATCATCTGCCTCTTGGGAAAGAACCCTTGCAACCACAGGAGTTGCAACCCTCAACCCAACCCCAACTCCAACTGCTCCGACAGCGCCTGCTGCACCGCCAGTTTCCGCAGCCTCAAGTGCATTATTTGCCATCGGCAAAAGTGTTGGAGCTGCCGTAACGACATACGGTGTAGCTAATTCTGCGCCTACAACACCGCCTATAATCCAATAAGGCAACAACTGTGCCAAATCGACTGTCGTCTGGCTAACCTTACCTTCTTGTAGCGCCTTACGAGTCATTGCACCAGCAACAGCCGCACCAGCACCAGCATGCCCCGTCGGATCGTTATTTCCAATCGGATCTCCCAGGACATACATATAGGGATTCCAAGCCAGGGCATTCTTCGGGTCCGGCACAATATTATCCGCCTGCATAAACCTGCCCGCAAACGCATCGTACATGCGGGCTTTCATGTTCACGAGCCCTGCTTCTTCATCCTGCTCGTGGCCCGTAAATCCGTGATTGGGCTGATGCCCGGTGGCGATTATTTCACCGTACGGCTTGTACGCCGCTCGTGAAAGAATTTGACCCTGCGCATTCAAGTCCAGCACGGCAGATCCTAAATGATCCCCCACCTTGAAGTGATCACCTTCGCTCGGACCATAGATTGACGT
>JACQOX010000051.1 GCA_016202335.1 Deltaproteobacteria bacterium | reverse complement strand
GTTCCACCTAAACCAGATCCAAGATCTAAGACGGTAACAACCTTCCCATGTGAAAATATTTTGGAGATATGATCACGAAGTTGATCGGCAACTGTCTCGTTGTTTTTTCTATACGATGCAAGATTTTCTAAAAGTGTATCAATGTTATCGTAAGTGACATCATCGCACCATTCGCAATAGTATGAATAATCGCCAATTGCATGCATTGCACTGCAAATGGAATCCCGAAGTTGACTAAAAGCCTCATCATCGGTTTCGGCGGCTAATAGAGATCCCTGCAAAATTCCTTCAGGTTGCTGAGAACGTAGGAGTGCGGCGAGCTTTGCAATGTTTACGAAACCCTCTAAACCAGCTGGAGTGAGACGCGCATAGGTACCAATGCAGTTCATAGGATATGAAGACAATGCATGAGGTTCCAGAATTGTTTGATATGGTTGACGAATAATCGATGCCCTTCTTCGACTATGACTGCCGTACTCAAGGTTCAGAAACTCACCAATAATTTGGTAGGTGAGCTCAGTATTTCCATTCTGATATACAGATGCAGGCTGGAACCCGATCTGCATATCACCTTTCACTGGATCAGAAATCTTTATGGGAAGGGATATCGCTGTAGTTGGAGACGCCATCATAGGTAGTTTTTGCTATAATAAGAGCATTACTTTGGAAAGCTTTTTTCCCTTATTTTATGCATATCCGCGAGGAATTTGGTGTTCGGAAAATGTGTTCGGAAATCGGAACACATTTGTTATTCGCAGTTTGTTCCCAGCGACGAGCAGTAGCTGACCGTTGCCATGTCGACTGGAATCGGAGGCGGGACAGAAGGATTCAGGCGTTTGGCGAAGTCGATGAGTTCGAGGACTTTTTGGTAAGCGAGGCCACCGGCATAGGGGCGGCCAGGAAGCGTAAGTTCGCCACCGGAATAGCCGAGTGGAATTCTGCGGAAGCCGTCGTCTCCGAGCAGCGCGCCGTAGCGGTCGTCAGCGGCGATGTTACCAGCGCGCGAGCTGGAGTATTCGATCCGCCAACCATCGGGACAGAATACTGCGCGATCAGGCTGAAAATCGCCGTCGAAATCAGCCGAAATGGGGTGGCAGCCGAGACCACCAAAATTCCCCATTGGATATTTGAGCTGCACTCCCTGCAACGTAAACTCAGCTACATTCCAATTTCCGCTCGTCTCTTTGAAAGAATAATCAACGTATTCATCTTCATTTTCACCAAACCACATCATCACCGGGATGACTTCATTTCCTCTAAATGGTGTTGAAAATGTTTCAGGTCTATTGACGGTAATATCGAAGGGCCCAACCATTGTACCGTTATCTGGCAGTCCATCCGGAATTTTGTAGCTAAGCCCGGCGGCATCAACAAAGGATAAATAGGCCCAGCCGGGGGCTGCGCGAAGACGAGCTTCGTCAAGATACTGGATTTCTTGATCCCAGTTTCCGTCCAATCCCAAACCACATTCCACTACGTTGGTTTGGCGATCCCTAGTTCCAAGATCAATTCGCAGTTTTCCATCGGAGCAGGCAATCGCCAAATCTAAGCAACCATCATAATCATAATCACCTGGAACAGGCCGGCTGTAGCGAGAAGCCAAAGGATCCATCTGCAAGTCATCACGCCAGGTGGAACCGTAATTGATCACGCGATCCCAACTGCCAAATTCACCGCGAAGCGTTTTTCTGCTCGTGTACTTGATGTACCACGCGCCATGTTCCTTGTCGTACATCGCAATGTCGGTTCGGCCATCGCGATTGAAATCCAAAGCATACGGCCAAACCCATTTCCCTTGAATGCGGGAGAAATTGAGAGTCGAGGCTTCATCCCACGCACCAAAGTGATCTTCATTCGACCCCACGCTCGAAAGATCAAACTTCCACAGACCGTTCTTGCTGCTGATCAAATCCCCTCTTCCATCGCCGTCAACGTCAAGCGTACGCGCAGAAATAAAATTCGATGGCCAGATTTTTTCTTCAGGGCATGATGGATCGCTGCGGACTTCATCGTGCTTCCAACACACAAGCCCTACTCCCAGTTCATTGAGGCGAAGTTCTTCGGCTTCGCTTAGGATGTCGCGATTATGAAGTTTGGCGAGAAGTTGATCGAGCGATAGCGTCGACGAATTCACTGCCGATTGCGCTAAAGCAGCTTCACCTGGGCAGGTTGGATTATTTGCTCGCTGTGTGGATGGAATGGGTTGAGCACAATTATTATTGAGATAACAATCCACAAGTCGAAGCGCTTCCTGAATCTGAGGCTCGACGCCGATGTTACAAGAACCACTACTTTGTGGAATACCAGATGCCACCAAAATATCGCGCATCTTCTTCGGCATGAGGTAAAGCGTCGATCTTCCGAGCTCCTGCTTGGCCTTGCTCTGCGTGAGCGCTGCAACACCGGCGATGATCGCTGCAGCCGAAGACGTTCCACCAAAATTATTCACGAAATACGCATTGGGGTCATCGTTCGGTGGCACCGGCGCATCACTGCCGATCCAGCGCGGCATGTATTCTTCGGGAGTGCCGTCGTTGTATTGATATCCCGTGGTCGCGATGTTCGCCCCCCAGGCAAAGAGATCGATGCGCTCACCGCAGTTGGACCACGACGCTGGCGAGCGATCCGCACCGAGTGACGCACCCACCATGATCGCACCGGAGTCACACTGCGAAAGATTGGTGTACGTCGACCAGAGCGCGGAATCGAATTGCGATGGATCATTGAAGTTGTCGAAATTGGTCGAACCGTTTCCTGCACCCAGGATGACGGTCACGCCTTTGGCGAGGGCTTGTTTGACGTACTCATAATCTGAAGGAACGATTTCAGGAGAAACACATCCCCGCTGACGCTCAACACTTCCAGGAGGTGCTTGTCGATTGCGAGGGAAAATCATTCCGCAATACTGAAATTCAACCACCCAAACAGAACCAGGGTTGATGTCTTCTTCGGCATAACGATTGAACGGAGGGTAAAAACCATCGGTCGTCGCTACAAGGCCTCCTAAATCATCTCCCCAGCTGCTGGAGAAAACCAATTTCGATTTTGGAGCAATTCCTGCAACACCTCGTCCGTTATCAACACCGGTGATGACACCTGCGACCATCGTGGCGTGAGCTTTGTCTCGGGCACAGTTACTTCCTATGGGACACGTGTAGGGGATTAACCAATTACCACTATTTGGATCGTCAGAAATATATTCCGAATTCCGCATTCCTAAATCTGCATGATCAACATTTCCCACCGCTTCGTCGTCAACCACAACAACATCCTGGCCGCAGATATCCCCATTGAGCGGGTTGCAGATCGGCGATGACGTATTATTCCCGTGCATCGAAAAGACTTGAAGATAATTTTGATGCGGCTGCAGCGACGGCGTATTCAGCATGCCGGTTGGCTCAGACGTCGCCATCGGCGTCAGATATTTTACCGCCTTGGATTGTTGCAATGCATGAAAGAGTTTTACGGCAACTTCAGTATCATCGATGCTGACGATAAAATGTGAACCAACATCGGAAAGCGATGGTTCTTTCACACGGCGTTCACGGGCCGACTTTACGATACGGCGGTATTCAGCAGAATCAATCTCATCATCGTTGTTCGCACGACGCAAAAAAATCGTGGGTTCAATTTTCGCTTCAGGCGTGTGATTCAGAATGGCTTGTAAAGATGCGACAATGTCCTGTTTATCATCTTTGGCGGTCGAAAAAGTTTTTATCGTCAGATCAAAATCAATTTCCAGGTCTTCATCGAAAACAAGGCTCATTTTGCCTTGGTAATCTTCACTTCGAATGAGCTCGTCGATGGCGTCGATCGTGATGAGTTTTTTTGAAGGTGTGAGATCTGGGGAGACTTCGGCGGTGAGCGGTTCTCCGGCGTCATGACCACAGCCACTTGTTCCCCCAAGCAGCAGTGACATGGCCATGATAACGAACGTCATGGCGATGCCGCGATGAATCCCAACACTTGTCATGACCACTCCGCGCGTAACGCGATGGGTAAAACTATTTGTCGGCTAGCATCTAAGTACGCTATCTTTCAATACTTTTCTGCTATACAGTGCATTTTTTGACGGTTTTTCTCAGAATGAGATGAAAGTAACATGAGGTATTCTAACAGGAAAATGGCCGAACACACATCAACTAGTTGATATTTATATGCATTTAACAAAACTTGCTATGCCGCATAATGGCATTATAATTGCTTTAATAGCCCTCAGAGGTGACTATGAAGAAAGTGTTGCTCTGCCTTAGCCTGCTGTTGGTACCCATTTTGAGCCATGCGCAGTCGGCTTGTGAGATTGTACAGCCTATCATTATTAACGCTCAGGCACCCAGATCTAATCTTCTAATTTACGACGCATTTTCGAACCTCCCACGTTATCTTGTAGGCAACACCATTTGCCTTCACTTCGAAATATCAAATGGTCATGTTTCACTTGGTACGCCAATAGCGCTGCAAGATGAACTTCAAAGACCATTAATAATCTCCGGTCTAAGAGTTCAACCAACCTCAACCATGTCGGGTCCACTCTTAACACTGCGATCTTCGCAACAAAACCGCGTCACATTACAAGACAGCAGCCTCACCAATACCAACAACGGCCTCCTTCTTTCAGGCAGCGGCCATAAACTTTCCAACGTGACCGTCACCTGCAGTGCATCGCGGAGCCAAGATGCCGTCGGCATCCATGTCAAGGCGAGTAAGGCTGAGTTGAGTGGTGTCACGGTTTCGGGATGCGGCGAAGGCATCCGCATTGAAGCCGATGGTGTTAAAATCAAAGAGCAATCGCGCATTTTTTCCAATCACCAGGGAATTCACATTCTTCCGCTCTATTACGGCACTGACATTGAAAACACACTCATTTTTGCCAATGGCGACATGCGAGTGGTGGACATGCAGCTCGATGCTATTTCCTTGGAAACAAGCGTTCCTGAACTCAAGTTCTTTGATCAAAAAAATGAAGCAATGGAGAGAGTGGAGAAAGATCCTGTCAGCGGCGAAATTAAATTCACGGGAGATAAAGCCGTCATTGCTCTTCCTGTCGTCGACAGTGCAAGCCTGGATCGCCGACCGTCGCTCGGATCGGTCGGCACCCCCATCTCGATCTCACCAAATGGGATGACAAACGCAGTGGCAGCGATCGAAGAGAGTTCAATGATCGCAAACCCTGGCGCTCAAGCAGCTCGTTCGCGTGAAGGAAAAATAAAAATTGAATTTTTTGTCACAAACAACCTTCTTCCTTGTTCCGGTCCGAATAACCTGCATGCGAGAAATCAAGCCTGCGAACGCGTGGTATCCCCAGATCTACCGCTCTATGTCGGTCCCACAGATCGCATCGAAGTTCAGATTCCAGCTGCGTATCGGGGTAAAAAACTCGTCGCGATCATCACTGATCCAATCTTTGGAACGCTCGGCATGACGCCACCGCTCACCATCGAAGACTTAACCGAGCCAATCTTCTTAGTCGGCGTTGAACCGATCATCATCCCATCCAATCCCCGCGGCGCTTCAGGTGGACCTCAAGGGGGACCGAACATGGAGTTCGGCGAAATTCGCCATGAGCGGGCTGAAATCGTAAATGTTGATAACGCTGATAGCTTTGGCGGAAGCAGTGCAGACACCGGAGCTGCACCGAAAGCGTGCTCGCTGGTACGCGACTCATCCACCAGTCGCGCAACCACCATCTGGCTCGGACTGTGGTGGGTGTTCTCGTCGTTCATTCTTCCGCTTTTGCTCAGGCCGCTGTATGTAAAATTCTATGATGCGCGGAAAAAGAGAATGAAGTAGCTGGAAATCTGCATGAAATCGCTTTTTATTCTTGACGCACTTCGCCGCCGACACTAAACAACTCAACCATTATGCAACCTGTTTTCGATGAATGGCACTGGCCATGTTGCCAGCGCACTACCATGAAAGCGTTATCACAGAGGGGTCTCCCAGCGGAGACCCCTCTTTTTTTGCCTTTGGCACCAGGAGGGACGATGAATCTCAAGCTGCGACTCGTGCTGACGTTTGGAGCGTTGATCACTCTTTCGTTGCTGCTCACGGTCGTCTCCTCTTTCACGCTTCTCCCGAATGCTCCAGATTTTGACTTCACACGTCTCACCGGCTTTTTCATTTTTAATACGGTTTTGCTTGGCATCTTGATCTTCAGCATCAAGAATATCGCCGACAATATTTCAGCGCCGCTCACTGTTCTTGACGCGTACTTTCATCACATTGCCAAACCACCGAATGAGCCAAAGCTTTTCGAATTTCACACCGCAGCCCTGCAATGTTTAGAAAAGCTTCGCTTCATGGTTGAGGATCTCTTCGAATATGCAAAAGCTCAGAGAGTAGAACTTCGGCTCACCAACCGAAAAACTTCCCCATCTTTTGCTCGATCCGCTGAAAATCCAGAGAGTCATGTCCAATCTTGTGCAAAACAGCATTCAGGCGATCGATGGAAATGCGGGAACCATTCAGCTTGAAACCAAGCTCGAAGACAAATCGGTCCTGATGATGGTTTCCGATACAGGGCCAGGGATTTTAGAAGAAGATATTCCGAAAATTTTCCGCGCCGATTTTACCAAAGGCAAAAAACACGGAACCGGTTTCGGCCTGGCCTTTTGCAAACAAGCTATCGAGGCGCATGGGGGAAAGATTCAGGTAAAAAGTAAAATAGGGACTGGAACTACGTTCACCATCGTGCTGCCGATTAAAAACATCGCCGCCGATCAGAAACAAATAGATCAAGAAAGAGTTCATGCTTCACACGCCGAAAACAACGTAGAAAACCGCATATAAGGAGGAATGATGCAAACTGCGACAGCGAATCCCATAGTACGAAAAATCTGGTGGATCACCCTCATCGTCCAGTCACTCATCGGTTTCACAAATGGAATGTATCTGTATACTTATGGCCCCTACTTTTACGAAAAATTTGGCACTGCTGTGGAACCGGGGTACGCCATTCTTTTGATGACCATACTTCTCGGTCTCCGACAAGGTATCCTCGCTCTTCTGGAAGTCCCCACAGGTGCACTTGCTGACACCATCGGGAGAGTAAATGTTGTCATCATCAGCTGGATTGCACGCCTTGTCTTTTTCTCCAGTCTTGCCGCCATTTGGTTCTGCACAAGTGTTGCTGCGGCCTTTGCGTGGGGCGTTATCGCCAGCATCGCCTTTGCTCTCAGCTATGCCCTTTTCAATGGCGCTTTTTCTGCGTGGTGTGTGGAGACATTGAAAGAAAAAGCACCTGAAGTGAATTACGGGTGGTTGTCATCTCGATTTTTCAGTTATCGTGCCGCCGCAGAAATCATCGGTGGTCTCCTTGCCATTTGTCTCTACCTCAAAGGACTTCCTTATTGGGGTTTTTTGATCGCAGCGCTCGCTTCGTTCGCAGGCTTAAATTATGTCATGGGGTCAATGGAAGAAACTTCTTCGTTGAGTTTCTTGAATATCCGGCAGGTTCAAATCTCAGCCATCACCCGACGTATTGGAGAAATCATCGGCAAAAGCGTTCAGGTGTGCAAGCAAACCAAAGTTCTCTTTTGGCTCATCCTGTCCTATGGCGCCTTCATGTTTCTTTTGAACCTCGTCGGCTATCTGTGGCCAGTCTATCTCAAAGCAAAATTTGGAAACCTCGAAACATTTGGCCGCGATTGGATTCTCATCATGATCACAACACAATTGCTCATGGTCGCAAGTTCGCGATTTCTCGCTTGGCTAAACGGACGATGGACAAAGACAGGCGGCGTAAAAGCCCATCTTAATGGATTTCGCAAAATCTTTTTTTGGTTCACCCTTCTTTCAGCCTGCAGCATTTTGCTGTTGAGTGCAGACACCGCTTTCCACTTCATGGACAAATACATTTTCCCCCTTGCGGTTATTCTCCTCGTCATGTCCTTTGGTTTTATCGGTCCTGCTTTCGAAACCCTGGTGAACGCCTATATTCCAGCCGAAAGCGCTCAATATCGCAGCACCATCATGTCTGCAGGAAGTATGCTTCGTAGTTTTTTGATTCTTCTTTTCGCAATTCCCTCAGGCGGCTCAAGTGGCGAAACAACTCCCATTGGATGGGCTATTCCGGCCACCATGCTTCTTGTCGCATGCATCACTGCCAATCACTTCATGCGTCGGAAGAAATAACCGAATATATGAAGCTGCGATAAGAAGAGCGCGGAGAAAAAAGCTCAACATCAAAAAGGAATTTTCATGCGGCATATACTTTTTTTATCATTTTTCCTCTTTCTGATTATTTCCAACTCTGCACACGCAAAGACAGTGAAATCCTTCCACGTCGGTTTTCAAGAATTTCAGTTACAAGACAGCGTAAGAGGCCGAGAACTAGATGGAGTCGTTTGGTATCCCATAGATACTCACACCAAAATGGATACCATCAGGACCTCTCCTCTTTTTCGATCATTTTCCGCCAAACGAAATGCTCCGCTCGCAAAAGGACCGAAATCTTTTCCACTCCTGCTGCTGTCGCACGGCAACGCCGGACTGGCGATTCGCTTCGATTGGTTGGGGGCATCCTTTGCCGAAAAAGGCTGGATCGTTGCCGCCATTGATCATCCTGGCAATACAGCCCTGGATAATACACCAGAAGGCATATACCGCGTGTGGGATCGAGCGTATGATATAACTTTTTTACTTGATGAGCTTCTTCTGCGATCCAAATGGGCTTCACATATTAACCGAAACCAAATCGCTGTTGCGGGGCATTCGGCCGGCGGGACAACAGCACTGCTGCTTGCAGGAGCACGCATGTCGAAACAACTTTTCTCAAACCCCACTCCGCATTGCCCAAAAGATATTCCTTATGTAACCGAAGAATGCGAACAAGTTGCACAGGTTGATCTTCACCAATTTACCAAGCGCGAGATTGAAATGTCGTATCGGGATGCGCGGATCAATGCTGTCATTGCGCTTGACCCTGGATTCGCAAAATCATTTAATCCAAAAACAACAAATACCGTAAAAACACCTCTTCTTTTTCTTCTGGCAGATCACCTTAAATGGCCGAATACAGGAATTTTCACCGAAGAATTTCGAAAACTCTTTCCCCAAGCAAATTTTTCTACTCCGAAGAACTCTGTCCACATCAGCTTTCTTTCTGCATGTAACGAAAAAAATCCACGCTCTCATAACGCACCTATCTGCATTGGAGATACTGACCGACCAAAGCTTCACCAGGAAATCAATCAAAACATCAATACCTTTTTACGAAGACATGGCTTTGGTTGGCATAGCGAATAAAAGTATTCTCAGGAGATCAATAAAAAAGGCCTCCATGTCAGAGGCCCTTCTTACGACAACACTAAGTTTTTCTTATTTACATTCAGCAATGCGTTCGTTGTCGAGGTCTTCGAAGCGAACGGCCTTGCCATCAACGGACATGTCACCGGTGATGTTCAAGGTTTGTTTGACGCCTTGGGCATTCTCGGACAATGGAATTTCGACATAGTTATCCACGCTGACATTAAATCCAACGGTATGCGAACCATCACCCACCACGAAGGTCAGACTCTCGCCATCGGTTTTACAGGTCGCTTGAACCGATTGGGTCAAGACGTTTGACTGATGAATGAGATCAATGGCCAGATTGCAGGCCATGGTCCCATTCACATGATAGGCATCCACACAGGCCTGCTCAAGGTCTTCTTCAAAATCTTTGAAGGTAAATTCAAATGAACCAGTTCCTTTTTGACGAGTTGCCGTGTTGATTTCGGTCGTAATGGTCGCGCGAGAAAACACCGATCCTCCCTTTTGACCAGCGATGCTTCCTTCGCAGACTTCATGCTGGGCATCGCGTTTCGTACAGGAAGCATCTTCATCATCGATCGTAATATCTTTAGCCACTTCAGAATCTTGAGGGGCTGATGCATACAACGAGGAAGCTTGAAGCACTCGGGCCATCACACCCTGCATTGCCACGATATCCATACTTTTCCCGGTAGAGTTGCCGCTTGCCGAATCCGAGCTGAACGCTTGATCTAAGAAAGAAGTCGCACTGTCGTTGATATTTTTCTCCGCGGCGTTTGCGGATCCAGAAGGCGTGCGCCCTCCTCCAGCTTCATTATTATCTCCACCGCACCCTGCGACGAGGGTCATCGTCAACAAAGCTACTGCACAAGCGCTCTTCCAATCCATAGTCCCTCCCTGTAAAAAGTTGATGTGAGGAAGATAAAAGCAATCGCTGTGCCAAAAAGAAGCATGGCAAATAGCACCGCAAAACAAGCGTTTCCCGGTGAAGGAAAGTTTTTGAAGAAGAAATGCAGCCGATTTTTCTGTTCCGATTGACGAACAGGTAAAAGGTGAAAACGAAAAAACGCTACAAAATCAATTGATCACACCTGGCATGCAAGTTGCTTTTAATGAGCTCTTCAAAAAGGAGCTGAACCATGAAGAAATATGCTTTTCCCCTGCTTGGTCTTTGTATCTTGGCGTTTTTCGGCTGCGGCAGTGCTCAATCGAGTGGTGATGCTGACCCTTCTGCATCCTTAAATGAACCAGGAGAATGCTCCCTTGGCTCAAGGTGCCTAGTTGTGGATTTGGAAGACGCAATTGCGACCTTGCAACGTCCCGCTGTTGCAGTCGCCAAGGAATCAAACAAAGACGCAAATTCAGATAAAGCAGGACTCGTCGCAGTTTTTCTCGAAAAGGTTACAGCCAATGGGAAAATCGAACCTGGCATTTATATCACTACTCAATCGACCCATGGCCTTTCCTTAAGTGACCTGGTTCCCGAAGTGACAGAGGTCAAAGAGACACTATCGGGCGTGTATCTCGTATTTGCAGCACCATTCTATTACAAAAGCGATGCACGCTGCGCTCTTTTTCGGATAAAAGACCGGAAAATACTTGAATGCATCGATCAGGAGTCCGAAGCCATCAGAAACGTAAGCGGAGATGGCCTAGGAAATATCTACTACGAATCGTTTACTTCAAAAGGCTCTTTTGTTCGAAAGACGAAAATTTCCACCCAGACATTCACAGATCTTTTTCCAATCCAGTGGTTAACATACAATTATAATCCGGAACCCAAGTGGAAGGTAAACAGCAAGGGTGAAGTTCTCTATCAGGAAGAGCGCCAAATCATGCGATTCGGAATCGACGGCAAAAATTCCTTCACCAGCACTGATACATGTTCAGGAAGCCAGAATTACAATTGGGTGACTGAGGGACAAATTACAGACGACGGATCGTTTCTTTACCCATGCAAAGAATGGGATGATGCTCAACAAAGGGAACTCTTCAAAATCAAGAAGCGCTCTTTCGCCGAGGGGAGTGACATCACCGTTATTATGTCAAGCCAAGAGACCTTGTATCTGGGCTCTGATACAAAGGGCAATATTTGGGTTATTCAATGGAATGGCGGTAATCGGATGACGAAGATTGATCCCCTGCCGGCATATGAATTTCAATCGAACTATCACAGCCATCTCAGCAACGTTATGCCGGGAGAGACCCTCATTTCTTACAAGACCGAGGACGACATAAATACGTATCAATTTAACCGGTATTCGCTTCAGGAGGGGCAACTTAGAGAAGAGCCTGCTTTCAATGCGGGTAAATATTCTCCCTTTAAAGTGTGTCGAGATACTCAAGGGAAGTATATTTTCTTCTTCAATAATGACGTCGATCCAACTGCGTTCATGGCATATCGTGACGAACAGAATTCACTCGTCACAAACTCTCTCCAATTCTTACCAATGCAAGGAGATCAATTGTATTGTGCGTATTAAGCTTTGCCTTTTTCCACCGGATAGCAGCTCGACAAATAGCACGCGAGATCCGCGGCAACGTCGTAATCCTTTTTCATCTTCTCGAGGACTTCTTTGGCGCTGGCGTGGAGGTCGCGGTGGCTTTGGGAAAGTTTGGAACTGTCGATGCACTCGAGAAAAATACCGATCACGGTGAGGTAGCTCCCTGAATTGTGGAGGCTGTCCTTGAGCTTCAGAAGTTCTTCTGCGGTTTGCTCGTAACTCATCGCCATAATGCCTCCGAGCCCCCAAGGATCCATTGGTAATTTCAGTAAAAGCAAACTGACATGGCGTCAAGCCTAAATCATGATTATTCAACGTTTTTTTACCGTTCCAGGTACTTCATGACAGCGTTGTACTGACTTTCACCATCGAGGCCGGCTTCAGCAAGCACCATCTTGCCAGAGCCGCTGCCCAAGAAATGTCCTTTTTGGAACGGATGCAGCGTGGCCCGACGACCGCGGTCAGAACGAATCCAGCGATACATGGTCGATGCGGTAAATCCGGTGATGCCCATGGCCGACATGGTTTTCAGTTCGGGGAACACGCGCTGCTGCTCTGCCACGGGCAAGAAATCAAAGAGCTCGGCACTCGCGACATAATACACTTCAAGATTCACACCCTTCTTGTCGAGCAGCGGCAAGGCTTCTTCGATAAAGGCATAGGCCACACCGCTCTCTTGAAGAATGACCACCCCTTCCGGGAGACCTTCAGCCTTGCGCAGACAGTAAATACCGCTCGTCGCTGACGACGCCGGCGCCAGCCGCTTGGCCACGCGATCGATGACCATTTCATTCGGGCGCGTGACAAACGGCGCGATGACCGCCGGCCGCTTGGCGAGTGCAGCAGTCATGAGGTACCAGACTTCTTGCGGATCCCACGGTGTAAGCGTGATCGACGTCCCACGCGGGAAATTTTCCTGCAGCAGCTGCAGGGCCTGCGGATCGGCGTGCGTCGGACCGTCTTCACCGGTCTTGAGGCCCGCGTGCGCGCAGATCAGGATCATGGGTTTATAAGCTGACCCGTCGCGCGCGCGCCGCGCCTGGCTGCCGATGGCATGGAGCCTTGCTGCGATGTGGCCGAGCGGCGCCAAAAACGCGCCGTAGGAAGACCCGACGCCGAGATGCCGACCAAAGGTGGAAATGCCCGACAGGATCCCGGACATGGCGTCCTCACAGATGCCGCCGATCGAAAGCAGCCGCGACTTGGCGTTATTGCGCGCATGGTAAAAGCCGTCGGCGAATTCTTTGCCGACGAGATTCGTGCTGGTGGATCCCATTAAGTCGGCAGATCCCGCAAACATCGCTCCGCCGCTCTGGGCATTATAATAATGAAGCGTGTTGCCAAGCTCCTGACGAAGCGTTGTGGACGAACCTGGCGAAAGCAATAATCCCTTTGGGGGATCAGATGCTCGCGCCGCCAATTCGTAAATGGTTTCGGCGTGCGGTGCATGTTCCCGCGGACGGCGAGCGCTGTCGCCAAGCCGTTTGTGCGCGGCTGCGAGTTTTGCGGCGAAGAAATTGGCCGTATCGGAATTTTTTTCCAGAAATGCGCGTACCAAAAGCAGCGTTTCCCAGAAACACGATTCCGAAACAGCAGGTTTTCCTTCGCAACGTTTTTTGTCCGTCTTGCAGAATTCGATCGTCCCGCCGCCTTCGTCCAGAAAGGGTTTGACCGCGTCGTAAAATCCGGACGAGCAGAGCTTATGGCCCGCACCGTGCGACAGCCGACCTTCGATGCCGTACTTCCAACCCTTGATGGTGGAATAAACAATGGCCGTAGGCTGACCGTTGGTGAAGGTTTTGGCCAGATACTGCGACGATAAAATTTGCTGAAAGTCTTTGCCGTCGGGAACCACGATCACGTTCCAGTCGTGAACGTGAAAAAATTCGGTGGGGTTCCATTGCACGTATTCGCCGAGCGCCCCGCCGACGCGGCAGACGTGATTGGAATCAATGGACGCCTGATTCCAATCGACGTGGACGACGACGTTGCCGAGCGACGCGGTCGCAGCCGCAGCCAGCGCTTCGGAGACGCGGCCAGGTGTCAAGCCCCCCTCGCCTTCCACGATGTTGACCGACGGCGCGTAGTCGCCGAAATAATCCCGCGCCGCGAGCGCCAATCCAATCGAAGACGCAATCCCGACACCGGATGCCCCCGTGGAAAGTTTCACAAAGGGAGTCGCCGGCGTCGGATGCCCGTCGAGCGGCCTGGAACCAAACTTGACGAAGAGCGGCGTGTCGGTCAGGGGATTTCGCCGAAAGCCCAGCAGATCCTCCAGGCGCAACCGATCCTTATTTTGTTTCGCCAAAAGCGGTGACTTCGCAGCGCGCAAGAGTTCGTCGCGCAGCGCCCACATGGCGTAAAGCCCCATGGCCTTGTGACCCGCGGCATAGGAGATGATATCGGCATCCTCGCGGTCAGGCTGCGAAGCATCGTAATCCATGGTTTCAAAAAGGAGACCTGCCACGAAACGCCCTGACGAAATCGATCCGCCGGGATGGCCGGACATGGGGACATAATTATATAGCATGCTGCACAGCGCCCGATACAGCAGGTCGAGTCGTTCAAAGTGAACAGCGTCGTCTTCCGGCAGATGACGAACGCCGGCGTCCGTGACATCGATCACTTGACTGCGACGGGGTTCGAGATGAAATAACATGAAATCTCCTTAATAAAGTCGTTTACCTTCGTGGATGAACGAACGGAACCCGTCGACGTCTTTGGCGGCGCGGCCTATCGCCTCCAGTCCGCGTTTCAAATCATCTGTGCCTGTGGCGATGGACAACCGCAAAAAGTGTTTTCCCTCGGAACCTTTGCGGCCAAAGGATTTGCGGTCCATGGTCGCCACGTTGTGGCGAAACAGCAGAAACATTTGAAAGAGGGTCGCTGGACTCGTCTTTTTTCTGATGTCGGCGGGCAGCCCGTCATAGGCTTCCAACACCCCGAGCTGTTTGCAGACACCTGCGATGTTCGGGAAGACATAGAACGCGCCACGTGGCGAACGACAGGTGATGCCAGGAATGGCATTCAGCCCCTGCACCACCAGATCACGCCGTTCCTGGAAGGCCTTCACCATCTTTTCAATCTCCACTGCACTTTCCGGTGAGGTGATCGCATGCGCGGCACCCATCTGGTTGTAAGCCGAAATGCAGGAGAAATAATTGATGTTAAGATTTTTGAAGACCTGCGCCTCTTCGACCGTGGGGAAACAGGCCCAGCCTATTCTCCCGCCGGTCCAAGAATAGGATTTGGATACGCCGGAAACGATGATCGTCTGTTCCGGAAGAAACGTCGCGATACTCTCATGCTTCGCGCCATCGAATAAAATATGTTCGTAAACTTCGTCGGAGTAGATGCGGGCCAAGCGCGACACTTTTTTTCGAATTACCGAAGCGATGTCCGCCAGTTCCTTTTTGGTCGCCACCCCACCTGTCGGATTAGAGGGAAAATTGATGTAAATGAGTTTTGTTCGTTCGTTGAGCAGCGGTTCCAGATCGTTCGCAGAAAAACTAAAACCTTTTTCTTCTTGGAGATGCAACGGAACCGCCGTCGTCCCCATGAAACCGGTGAAGGACTCATAGATCGGAAAGCCCGGGCTCGGATAAATGACCTCATCACCGGGATTGCAATAAGCTTCCTGGCAAAGGCCAATGGGAGGCTTTGCTCCGGGGAAGACCACGACACGGTCGGGCTTCATGATGATCTTGCGCGTCTGGGAAATATGTTCCGCGATAGCTTCGCGAAGCTGCATGATGCCCTGGGGATCGCAGTAATGCGAAAGGTCCTGATCCAACGCTTTCTTGACGGCTTCGCGGATGTGCAGCGGCAGAGGGAAATCCGGTTCCCCAAGGTTGCAGCGTACAACGCGTTTTCCCGTGGCTTCGACTTCTTGAATGTAGGGACCGATTTTGAAGGCGTTCTCCGTATCAATGGCGCTGATACGGTCGGAAAAAAGATTCATCATCGACTCCCCTTTTTGGCTTAAGCCATGCGGTAAAGCGCATCGAGCTTCGTTTGAATCCAGGTTCGAATCTCTTCGACCACGGCTTCTTTGCCCGGTCGCACTTCGAACTGGCCGGTTTCTTTGTTCTTGCGGACAAGGTGTTGAAAGCGCTGCTGCGGTCCCATGAAGTGTTCAACGGGAGGTCGTTTGGCGGCGTCGCGTTCGACAAATTTGATTTCGGCAGGCTGTCCTTTTTTCTTCAGGAAACACGGGAAGAATCCGGTCTCACAGGAGAGCCGCGCGAGCTCGACGGTTTCGCCGTCGGCAAATTTCCACCCGGTGATGCATGGACTCGGGATAAAAATGACGGCCGTGCCTTTGCATTCGAGGGCCGTCTCCACCACTTTGAGAAAATATTTTGGAAACGCCGGAGACACCTGCGCCACAAGCCCGGCACCGGCATTGACGGCCAAACCCAAGTAATCAAGCGGCGGTTGCATGTTGCCCGGATGCAGCTCGGTCGCCGGCGTCGTGCTGGTGTCACTCCCAAGCGATGCCGACGGGCTGTACTGAAAACCGGTATTGGCAAACACTTCATTGACGAGCACAAATGACACGATCCTCGCCTGGCGGTTGATGGTATGCAGCAGCGAACGAAGACCAATGGCGAGCGCCCCGCCATCGCCCGACATGGAAATGGTCTGGATGTCGCTCTTGATGGCGCCAACACTACTCAAAACGTCGACGGTATCCCGAATGGCTTCGGTAATCGTGGGGGCGGATTCGAACACGTGGTGCAGAATTCCGAAGCTCTTGGTCCAGTCTTCTGGTGTAGATTCCCCACGGCCCCAGGCCACAGGATTCGGGAATTGAAGCGTCGAGACTTCACCGCAAAAGGTACCCAATCCAAAAATCGTTTTTTTGCCATTGTCCGTAATCTTGCCGATGTTCTGAAAAGCAATGCTCTCCATGCAACCCGCGCAGAGCGTGGACCCAGGCTGAAAACAGCTCTCTCGCTGGATGATGTCTATGATTTTTGCCATATGATTTTTCCTTCGTGGACAACGATGGGGGACACTCTTCTGGTCGGCACTTTCATCGCGTGAGTCGCGTAGTCGATCATGACCTGCCATGTTTCTGCGGTCAACGCCGCACCACCCATGCCTGCAAAAGCGCTGATGATTTTCGGGGGGTCCTGCAGGTCGTAACACGCCTCGGCAAGATCGACGCTCAGATGTCCCGGGCCGCTGTGATGCGCCTGATTGAGGACCAAGATGGCCTTGGCGTCCTTCAGAATGCGGGCATATTCGTGGCTTGGGAAGGGATGGATGAGGCGAGCGGCTAAGACACCGATGCGTTTGTGAATCGAAGTTTCCCATTGGTCGGCAAGCGCTGCGGCAGTTCCCATGTCCGGCCCCATGCCCACAATGGCGAGATCCACGGCTTCTTCATTTTCCGGCCAACGTATTTTTTCGATGCATTCGAGGCCTGGACGACCAAATGTTTTTTCAAAATCAGCACCGATCACCGAGAGGAGGTCGAACGCACGAAGGATGCGGCGGCGCTGATCGACTTTAAAGCCTTGAAAATACTGCGACGTCACGCAATTGCCGAGCGCGGTGTCGCCGTTGATAAGCCCCGGAAGTTTTGCCGGTGCGATCCAGCGATCCTGAAAGGTATTCACATCTGCGTCGGCTTCAAGAACCAAACGACTGCTGCGGTGGCTGTCCTTGATACCATAATAACCCGGCATGGTCGGCGTCATAACTTCGGGATGCATGCCCAGACACGGCAGTTGAATGACGGTATCGTAGATCTGCTGAACACCGCGACAGCAGAATTGAATCCACCCGTCGTCCCTGTGCGCCAGCGCATCGGAAGGATCACCTTCGATGCACAGCGGGTAATTGGCTGTCGCGCGGTAAACATTCACGAGCATCGCGTTGCCAAGTCCACTCCCACCCAGCGACCTTGTCGATTCGGTCATGTGGTCGAGACCCACTGAACTCGTGGCGGTCGTGAAGATCAAGTCGCGGCAGGCTGCAGATGCACCGGCGAGATAATCTGCCACGGCATGTTCGGCTTCAAGCAGCTTGAGTTTTTTCTTGGTCCCCACCTTTCCCGAGCGAATAACGGCCGCAACGGTTTCCAGCCATTTGGTCGAAGGCGTAATGGGAAATCCCGCAAACAACATGCACCTCCACATCTGGAGGCAGGCGTACGCTGCTGCCGTATTCCCATCGGCTTCGATAATTTTCGATTCTTCGGCAAACGGAACATGGGCCTTGCGGACAAGGTCCAAGTCGATGGCTTCGGGATAAAGCGCACCAGCCGTGGTTTCAATGATAGGGGGATGATTCATCACATACTCTCCTGCAAAGGTGCTTCGGAGAAAAGCTCTTTGGGGCAGACTTCGATGCATTCCCGACAGAGTTTACAATAGGAGGCAATCTCGGCACCGGTGACGCGCACACCATTCGTCGGATCGGGAATAAATTGAATGATATTCTCCGGGCAGTTGGTGATGCAGTGACCGCAACCGTTGCAGAGATTATTTGGGTCTTCAAAGTGAAGTCGAAATCCGGTTCGGGCGTAGGCAGACGTGAGATTGGTTCTCGACAGTCGAAGCCGCGACTGTGCTCCGGGCATGAGTTCACCGTAGCCAGCAAAACCTGCCAGGCTGTGATCATCTGTCCCGGCACAGGCCACATCGGCGAATGCAGATTTACCGAGACTGGCCTCAAAAAGATTCATATTGGCGTCGATAACGGCGTCGGGCAGGCGTCGTTTCTTGAGCACGCCCACGAATTTCTGCATCGCTTCTTCGGGTTTAAAGAGTGGAATGATCGCGGTGAGGAGCGCCAACACGGAAATATTGCCGAGCGGTTTTTTCAGATAGTGTTCACCCAAGGCATTGCCGTCGATCGTGTAGACGCGACCAGTAAGTTTATATTTTTTCGCCGCCTCTTCCGGAGAAAGCGTCGTGTTGAGGACATAGATGCCGTCGGGGGGGACTCCTACCGCAAAATCCACGGCCCGGGCCACGCCTTCATCCATCATGACGGAAATCTGCGGCTCAGTGATGGGGGATGATTGTTCCAGGGGGCGGCGACTGATCCGGAGATAACCTCGAATCGGCGCACCTCTCCGGGCAGAGCTGAAAAATGGCCATTCCTGGACATGAAGCGATTTATCGGCGATAGCCATCGAAGCCAAGCTCTGCATCACCAGAACCACACCGCTTCCGGCTTTGCCGTCGGCACGAATTTCCAGGGCTGCGTCCTCCAGAAGGCTTGAGAATTTTTTGGCTATGCCTTCCATTTGATGGCCTTCCCAGGACAGGCATCCATCACCTGCTGAACTTTGGCGCCATCCGCTCCGTCACAGCTGGTTACTTCGGCCGTATCTTCATCTGTGGCGACAAAATGCTTCGGCAAGGCCTTCACACAGTCGTTGCAGCCAGTGCACAAATCGGAATCCACAAAAAATTCTTTCGACACATCTCCTCCTTTTTAAAGTGTGACGGGTTCTTACTGCAGCGAGTTTAAAAAAAG
>JACQOX010000049.1 GCA_016202335.1 Deltaproteobacteria bacterium | reverse complement strand
GCGCCATCCCCAACATGACCCACCCCGATTCGCCTGTCGGTGATGAAGGACAATTCAACATCCTGCGAACGTGGGGCACGCCGCGGCAGTTTGATTTTCAACCCAAAGATCACGTAGCCCTTGGCGAAAGCCTCGATCTCATCGACTTCGAAGCCGGTGCCAGCGTCGCGGGACAAAAATTTTATTACCTCAAAAATGAAGCGGCGCTCCTGGAATTTGCGTTGATTCAGTACGCCCTGTCGCTGCTCATCAAAAAGGGATTCACACCGTTCACGACGCCGGACGTCGCCAAGGCTTCGATTCTCGAAGGCATTGGCTTCAATCCACGCGGCGCAGAAACCCAAGTGTATTCGGTCGCCAACACCGATCTCTGTCTTGTGGGTACTGCCGAAATCACGCTCGGCGGTTACCTGGCCGACAAGATCTTAGACGAAAAACAGTTGCCCATTCGTTATGCCGGCGTTTCACACTGTTTCCGCACGGAAGCGGGCGCCGCAGGTCGTGAATCCAAGGGACTCTACCGCGTGCATCAATTCACGAAGATCGAGATGTTTGCCTTCACGACGCCCGAAACTTCTGATGTCACACACGCTGAATTTGCGCGCATTGAAGAAGAATTGTTTCAGGGATTGGAAATTCCCTACCGCGTCATCGACATCCCGACCGGCGATCTCGGTGGACCGGCCTATCGCAAATTCGATCTGGAAGCCTGGATGCCGGGGCGCGGAGAAAAAGGCGATTACGGTGAAGTCACGTCCACCTCGAACTGCACCGATTATCAAGCGCGGCGCTTGGGCATTCGCTTTCGCCGTGAAAATGCAGGAAAACCGCAGTTCGTGCACATGCTGAATGGCACAGCGATTGCCGTCAGTCGGGCGCTGATCGCCCTTCTGGAAAATCATCAACAGAAAGATGGATCCATCACTATTCCTCAGGCACTACGAGTTTTTATGGGTGAAAGAGAGAAGATCACGCGTTCATAACTTCAAGGTGACTATGCTGGTTTCTGCTCCTGTTACGTTGCAGCGGTTTTGGATCCCCGGAACTCCTTTTTCATCACCACCCTCTCTGCCTCATTTTCATCATTTTGTATTATCCTCTCCAGTTCCTCAGCCTTCCGTCTCTGCCATCCCCTCTGTCTTTTGGTTGGCGCCAAAAACCGATCGCATCGTGATGGCGAGCCTCGCTCGCACCGCTTCAGGTGGAACCATTTTTGGCGCCACTTTTTTTTGGAATCCTCACCTTGAACTTGATGCTGCCATGGTGGCTCACGACCAAAGTCCAACAGAATATCTTTGGGCCGGGGAACTCCTGATTCGCAATGCCCATCCCCATAAACCTGGATTGGGTTCCATTGTCGCCGGTAATGCTTGTTCAGATAGTTTCTCGCGACGATATCATCTGGACATCCAAAGTTTTGCGCTCTACCGGGAACGCCTTCCGATTCCACTCGCCATAGGAAGTCATCTGGAACCTTTTCAGCCGGAGCAACCCCATCTCGACGCACGCGCTCTCCTGGCAGGGAAAGAAGGTCAACGAATTGTCGGTCATTTTTTAAAGGCCTGGGATCAGCGCAATGAAACAACTGATCCCTCTCACGAGCAACTTCTCTCAAATGCACACGCGTCGCGAGCTATTGGTTTAATGATGAGTTCCCTGCTGGATGTCTTCCCTAACGAACAACGGAACTGGAATGCCTTTCAGACCCTTCTCCGACAGCGGAATGACCCCCAACGGCCACTCACGCTACGACAACAAAAAACACTGGCCAATGACCTGGCAGCGCTCATCGCACTCTACCGCAGCACCATTCACGGTTTCCCGGCCTACGAACTTTTTCAACTGTCATAAAAAACCACGCAACTTTTTCTGAAAAACGCCGATAGATTAAGCAGAGGACGAAAACATTCCATTTCTGAAGGAGATATTTATGGTCGACACAAAAAGCACACCCTCTTGGTCCCGATCCCATGATTGGGCCAAAAGCCATAACTGGATCGCAGACACGGAGGACATGCAGGTTCTCCATGCAACGCATTCAGATGCGGGTTGCGATGTCGCTTCCGCCTTTATTACATCAATCCTGATCACTGTAGACGTCGACAATCCTGGCGTCCTCACCAGCCAAGAACTGTCGGCCGCAGAACACATAATGACGGATCTGCGACAAAACGCAGAGCCGCTCGGACTCGATGATATCGGAAAAACTCAGTTCATGAGCATGATGGGCCAACGACTTCTGCGAAGTGCGAAGCAGCGTTATGCTCCTGTGGCCAAGTACGTCGAAAAAATGGCAGATTCTTTGGAAGATGGTTTCACCATCACGCCAAGCTTCGCCTCGGAGGGAGGATTTGTTCTCGTGGGAACAAAACCAATATTCGCAGCCGTCGATACGCCGTGGGGTCCCGGAATAATGGCTGCAGAAGACACGTTTTCTGTAAGCGTCGCCAAAATGGCAAAAACCCTGCTCAAACAAATTCAACCTGAGAGGATTCAGGAAGATGAAATTATATCTTTGGGCTATGACCAAAGCGCAGATTCACTTGTGATTCTCGCTTATGGTCAATCATCCATCGGCCCCATGAGTTTTGTGCGCGATGATGCTGAGGTCATCCCTGTACCATCACTTGAAGTCGCCCGGTATCTGCGAGAATATCTCGTTCCTGAAGATTCAAAAGAGTCAAAAAAAGCAGCACCCTTGAATCAATTTTCCCCTCGACTGAATACGTCAGAGCCACAGAAAATTTAAATGTCACAGATAGAAAGGACCCCTCATGCCGGCCTATCGCATTTTCAACTTCGACTTGAAATATACTTACCAGCAGCTTCTGCGGGTAGCCCGGCTTCGTGAGCCCGGTGAACAAAAGGTCGATAAGTTCCCCGAAGAATTGAGCGTATCTGACCTGCAAAAGCGCGGAAAATTCGGCGATGTGTACGTCGAAGTTTTGGACGCCGAAAACAAAGTACATCAACTTCGCGGTGATGCATGGTTGCAGGGTGCATACGCCATTGCCCGCCACTACGACGAAATCAGCGATGGCGTCGTCGATGGCAAGATTGATGAAGCAAGGATTGAATCTTCAATTCCAATCGAATCTATTGAAGCGGTCAAGTCATGGCTCCCTCTTCGCCAACTCCTGCTCCGAAATAAGAAGTCCATCGTGCGCATCGACCTGGCCGGCGAAAAAGGACAACCAACGGGCAATGGCTCGGGCGTGGTCTATCAAAGCATTCCCAACCCACATCTCGGTGGTTACGACAATTTCATTGTCACCAATCTTCACGTCGTCAAAACCACCCTCCGACACAGCCTCGCCTACAAAGACACGTGCATCCTTCCTTCCTCGGAAGAAGAAGAATCTTCTTCGTTCAGTCCGTGGGGAAATGAAAACAAGGACCTCAAACAACCATTGGATCACGTGCTTTTCGCCCTCGAACATCCGGACCTCGCCTTTGTCGTCATTCACACCGACGAGCCTCTTTATCGCGGCGTCGAAGCTGAACCAATGCTCGATCGATTTGCCGCTGAAGGCCGAAAAGTGGTCATCATGGGGTCTGCCGCCGGCGTCGACAGCTTTGCCCAGGGAACATTTGTCCGACGCGTTCCTCAAGACCACCACGGACATATTCTCATCGATGGTGCGTTGAATCCAGGACACAGCGGTGGGGCTATTTTTGACCTCTATCGCAGCACCCTTTTGGGAGTTAATGTGGCGAAAGTAGATCCCAAGGACGTCGATAATATGGGCCTGGCGATCGACATCAATGAAGTCGTTCCCCGCTTGGATGAAGCCCTTCAAAAATTCCAAACCTTGCAAAAAATCGTCTGGTCGAAATCGACATCACCAGATGATTATCGAGAGCGCATGGAAAAACTTGGCGTCGTCGAGAAAAAAATACCCATTTGCACCAGTGAAGAAATTCAGGAACTTTCGGCCGCCATAGAAACAGCGCATCTGAAGGATCTGGAAAAAGGCACTGCCGAAAAAGATGAGCTGAGCCGCATGATCACACTTATCCCCTTGGTCGGCCTCAAATATTTTTCGGAACACCTCGTGCAGTACCTCCAGCGAACGCGATTTTCACGAGGGTACCGGATCTGGGAAAATAGCCAGGTCATCCGCGCTTATGGGGAAATTCCGTGACCATGATCACCTCCCTCAATATCTGGTCGAACGCGGTTTTTCTCGGATCTCAGGGGCTCCGCACCGCTCTGTCGCCAGATGTGACCACGACTTCGCTTGCGCCGATTGCGGCTTCAGCACTGGCTTCGGTGCGACCGGCGGTTCTGGAACTGCATTCGGCGTTGCTCAACTTGCACCTTGAAACCAAAGAATTGAGTGACGCGGTTTATGCGATCCCCACTCATCCCTCATCTCAAATGGCGGAAGTGCATCTCAGGCGACTGGCCATGATCTTAAGTGGTCTGCCAGAAACTCATCATGCAAGAGCGGTCGCTTCGGTAAATTTTTTGGGAGGACATGTTTCGCCCATTCACCGAGAAAGCCCGGAACATCAGCAATGCCGCAATCTGCTTCGCTTCTCTGCGCTTCGCCAACAACAATTTGAGGAAGCAAGCACGCGCCCTCGCTTTCAGCATCGTTACCAATTTTTAGGCATCCTCGGGAGAGGCGGTCAGGCAACGGTTGAACTGGTGCGCGACTCAGAAGGGAAATGGTTTGCTGCTCGCCGCGCCAAAGACGTCGCAAACATCGGCCACATGTTGGTCGAAATCGAAGCCTATCGTCGCCTCAACCATCCGCATATCGCCAAACCTCATGAAGTCTTCGTGGATCGCGATCCGCGGACCGACACCGATGAAGTCATTATCATCTTACCTTACCATGAAGATGCTGCGCCGATTTCCCGCGCTATCGAAGAAAAGATATTATTCACCACCGACGAAATCCTGACCGTTGGCCGTCAACTGAGCTCCGCACTGCTTTATGCCCACCGCCAAGATGTCATCCATCGCGACGTGAAACCAGACAATGTCCTCATCCGCAAAGAAGGCGATTCCCTGCACGCAACCCTCATCGACTTTGGCACCGCCAAAATCGTTGGCGCTGAAACCCGAGCGTCCAGCATCCTGAAAGGCACGGATGTGTATATGGCTCCTGAGCAGTTGCTTGGCCAACCCGTGACCGCAGCCGCTGATGCCTACAGCTTGGGGCTCACGCTGCTCGCCATGGCCATCGGCGAAGAGCGAACGCATTATGACGTTCAGCAACGATCTCCCATGCTCGACATCGCGCGGCTTCGCCAGCTGCATCGCTTTCCTCCAAACCTTGCAGATATGATCGAATCCCTCACGCATCAGAATCAGGAGACGCGGATGTCTGGCCTCCGTTCATTAGCAGGTGTCGAAGCCAAGGCAGTCAGCATTCTTCAAGCCCCGAAGCTTGAACCAATTGAACAAACATCGTCTCGCTGGGTGAAGTTCGATGTCGGATTCGCCGGGGCTATGAGCTTAGCAACGGGATTTTTTCTTTATAAAGGAGACCTGGTAGGTGCTGCGGTGCTGCCTGCTGCCTTGGCACACTATGTCAATTCCGTCTTGGAATATAAAAAAGCGCCTCATTCGCTCAAACGCGAAGCAGCTCGCCTTTTCGAATATCTGACGTGGATCGGCCTTGGCGGGACCATCATCCTTAACGGGATGCCCTTTGTCGGTGCATTCACGATGGTTGGTGGACTCCTTAAAGTCCTCTTGAGACACCTTGAACGGGAGATTGGAATCTTTACTTCTTCAACACCTCCGCAAGCGCAGATTCCAGCTGTGGTCGATAAAACCGAAAACCTGACTCAATGAGCTTCTTGGGCCACACTTTGGCACTCGCCAAAATAATCTCATCCGCAGCTTCTCCGATCGCCAAACGCAACACCTGTGCGGGAATGCAGAAAATGGCAGGACGATGCAACACTTTCCCCAATGTCTTGGTGAACTCCGCATTGGTCATGGGGTTGGGCGACATGGCGTTCACCGGGCCAAACAACGTTTCAGTCTGAATGGCGTGCAAGAGAGCGCGGTCGAGATCTTCGATCGCAATCCAGCTCATCCATTGCCTGCCGTTGCCAAGCTTTCCTCCCAGACCTTTTTTGAATATCGGCAGCACGCGCTTCAGGGTTCCACCGTCTTTTCCGAGCACGATGCCAAACCGCATGTTCACCACCCGCGATCCTTTATTGGCGAGCGATAAGGTGGCCGCTTCCCAGGCGATACACATCTTTGGCGCAAAACCTTTTCCCGGCGGACTTTCTTCGGTGAGCGTTTCATCGCCGCGATGGCCGTAATATCCAAGCGCCGAGGCCGCCACTAAAACACGCGGCGGAGTTTTGAGATGCTCCAAGGATGTACAAAGATGAAGAGTCGCATCGACTCGACTCTTCCACAGTTCTTTTTTCTGTTCTTCGCTCCAGCATTTTTTCATGATGTTTTCGCCCGCCAGATGGACCACGGCATCGATGCCTTCGAGCGGCGAAAAATTGCTCTTTGCTTCATCCGGATTCCAATAAACTTCATTGTCCTTTTGAGGCGTTCGGCGGACCAATCGCAGAATCGAATGCCCCTCTTTTTCCAAAAAATGGACCAATGATGACCCTATGAAACCACTTGAACCGGTGATGGCTATTTTCATAAAGTTCTCCTTATTCTTTAATATGTTATAAAACAATTCTTCAACCTTCAGGGGATGGTTTCGCAAACCTTCATCCAACCCCTTCTCACCATGGCTAACTCCTGATTATTCCGTCAACATCCAAATACGCTCCGATTGATCTGATTAAACTTGACTCACACAGTCCGATTTGTTTATCAGCGGCTCCTCAAAAGGGGTAAGATAACGCTATGAAATTTACAACCAAGACCGAGTACGGACTGATCAGCCTGATCCACATGGCCGGGGGAAAACCTGCGGGCAGAATCACGACCAAGGAAGTCGCCGAACTCGAGAAGTATTCTCCATCTTATATCGAGAAGATTTTTCAGGGTCTGCGCGATGCGGGCATCGTGACTTCGCATCAGGGGAACCAGGGGGGATATGCCCTGGCCCGTCCGACGTCGGAGATCACGCTGAAACAGATCATCGATGCTTTGGAAGGTGACACGTTCGACCTGTTTTGTTCCCGCGATGATGTGATTTGCAACCACAGCGCCACGCTCTGCGGCCTCAAAGAGATCTGGCGCCGCACCAAAGAACTTTTAGACGCGTTTTATAGCGGGATTACCCTGGAGATGATCGTTCGGAGTCCAAACGACATCGGTATCAAAGTGGACGAGCTCAAGAAGCCGTATGAAATAAGGGAGATTGTATGAGCAGCACCCAGGCACTCCAAGATTTTGCCGCGCGCGAATATAAATTTGGCTTTCGGTCTGACATCGAAACCGAAAGCTTTGCTAAAGGTCTTTCGGAAGAAGTCATTCGCAAGATTTCCGAAGCCAAGGACGAACCACCGTTTATGCTCGAATTTCGGCTGAAAGCCTATCGACACTGGCTGACCATGGAAGAACCGCACTGGTCGGAAACACCGTATGCGCCGATCGATTATCAAGACGTCATCTATTACTCCGCGCCCAAAGCCGCGAAAAAGAAGCTCGCGAGCTTGGACGACGTCGATCCAGAGCTTCGCAAAACATTTGAAAAATTGGGTGTGCCGCTGATCGAACAAAAACGCTTGGCCGGTGTGGCCGTGGACGCTGTGTTTGACAGTGTCTCGGTCGCCACGACCTATAAAGAGAAGCTCAAAAAAGAAGGGGTCATCTTCTGTTCAATTTCAGAAGCCATGCAGGAATATCCGGAGCTCGTCCAAAAATATCTCGGTTCCGTGGTGCCGTATACCGACAACTTCTTTGCGACCCTCAATTCTGCGGTGTTTACGGACGGATCCTTCGTCTTTATTCCCAAAGGGGTTCGCTGCCCCATGGAACTCTCGACGTATTTCCGCATCAACACCGAAAACACTGGCCAGTTTGAACGCACGCTGATCGTCGCGGAAGATAATAGTTACGTCAGTTACCTGGAAGGCTGCACAGCACCGAAATTTGACAGCAATCAATTACACGCCGCGGTCGTGGAACTCGTCGCACTCGAGAACGCGGAAATTAAATATTCCACGGTGCAGAACTGGTTTGCCGGAGATCCGGAAACCGGCAAGGGCGGCATCTTCAACTTCGTCACCAAACGCGGAAAATGTTTAGGCAAGAAATCTAAAATCTCGTGGACGCAGGTAGAGACCGGATCGGCCATCACCTGGAAATATCCGAGCTGCCTCTTGCTCGGCGACGAATCGGTCGGTGAATTTTATTCCGTGGCCTTGACCGCCAATCGCCAGCAGGCCGATACCGGAACGAAGATGATCCACGTCGGGAAAAACACCAAAAGCACGATCGTGGCCAAAGGGATCTCGGCCGGCCAATCCAACAATAATTATCGGGGACTGGTGAGCATCATGAAATCCGCATCCGGCGCCCGCAACTTTACCCAATGCGATTCCATGCTGATCGGCGACAAGTGCAACGCCAATACGTTTCCCCTGATCGACGTGCAGCACCCGAATGCCCAGGTGGAGCACGAAGCTTCGACGTCGAAGATCAGCGACGATCAGCTATTTTACTGTCGCAGCCGCGGCATCTCGACTGAAGACGCCATGGGCGCGATCATCAATGGATTTTGCAAAGACGTGTTCCGCGAACTGCCCACGGAGTTTGCGGTGGAAGCAACGAAGCTTTTGGGGATTAAATTAGAGAATAGTGTTGGGTGACATCAAAGGAGAATAAGAATGCTTACGATTCAAAACTTACACGCCAAAATCGAGGACAAAGAGATCCTCAAGGGACTCACCCTCAACATCAAAGCCGGGGAAGTCCATGCCATCATGGGCCCCAACGGATCGGGCAAGAGCACGCTCGCCAAGGTCCTGACCGGCGATGACAATTATGAAGTGACCAAAGGCACGGCCACGTTTGAAGGCAAAGACCTTCTCTCGCTCGAACCCGAAGAACGCGCACTGGAAGGCTTCTTCATGGCCTTTCAGTATCCCGTCGAAATTCCGGGCGTGAACAACGCGTCGTTCCTCCGCATGGCGGCGAACGCACGCCGCAAGCACGCAGGCCTGGAAGAGCTGGATCCGCTGGAATTCAACGATCTGCTCCAGGAAAAAATTCGCTTTTTGGATATGAATCCCGACTTTGCTGATCGCAACGTGAACTTCGGCTTTTCCGGTGGTGAAAAGAAACGAAATGAAATTTTGCAGATGGCAGTTTTAAATCCAAAACTCGCCCTGCTCGATGAAACCGATTCTGGCTTAGACATCGATGCTCTGCGCATCGTGGCCAATGGCGTGAATAAGCTGCGCCGTGACAATAACGCCATCATCTTGATCACGCATTACCAACGCCTACTCAACTACATCGTTCCGGACATCGTGCACATCATGCACGACGGTCGAATCGTGAAATCCGGTCCCAAAGAACTCGCCTTGGAACTCGAAGAGCGGGGATATGAACTGCTCCAAAATGTCGGGGCGTAACTTATGACGATGACAACTCCCTTTCGCGAAACCGTTTCTCAACTTCCGCCGCCAAAAACTGAAAACGCTTGGCTGCGCGATCTGCAGCAGACGGCGACGGCGCGATTTCACCATCTCGGCTTCCCCACCCGGAAACACGAAGATTGGCGCTACATCAATTTGAGCCCCATCCTCGAGGGGACCTTCCCGTCGACCCGTCAACCGACCCTCACCGTCGAACATCAGAAAACTCCAGGCCTCACGGTCATGCCGCTTTCACTGGCGCTGAAAGAATCCCCAAAGCTCGTACAGTCCGCGCTTGTCGCGGACAGCGAAGAACCGAACGCCTTCGCCCTGCTCAACAGCGCACTCTTTGAAGAAGGTGCGTTCATCCACGTGGCCGCGGGTACAATGCTGCCGCATCCAATCGAAGTCACGATCGAGACGCGCCAGGCAGGTGTCACGCACCCACGCGTCATCGTCTTCATTGAAAATGGCGCCCACGCGGATCTCCGGATCACCCAGATCACAAGCACTTCGGAACGTTCCTTCAATAACGCCGTGATTGATGTAGCCGTGGGAGACCAGGCCCAGTTCAATTTCATCCTTCTGCAGCGTCTGTCCGAGAAGGCGATGCAATTTTCCGCGGTGCGCATGCGTCACGGTGCTGATTGCAAAACAACCTTCACGTCATTCACCCACGGTGGACTCCTCACGCGAAATGACGTCATCGCTACGTTTCTCGGCGAACGCACCGAATGTCATCTCAAAGGATTGGGACTGCTGAACGCCGAATCGCAGCTGCATCAGCATGTAACGACGCATCACATCGCTCCGCGGTGCGTGAGTCGCCAACTGTATAAAAATATTCTGAGTGGCGAAGCCCGCGCTGAATTCAACAGCCTGGCTTATATCCATCGGGGTGCGGTTCTTTCTGATTCCGGCCAGCTTTCCCGCAGCATGGTGCTTTCACCAAAAGCCCGCGCCATCACCCGACCCCAGCTCAAAGTCTTCTGCGATGACGTCAAAGGCGCACACGGTGCGACCGTGGGCCAGGTGAGTCCCGAAGAACTGTTTTATCTGCAGAGCCGCGGCATTTCCAAAGCTGATGCCCGAGGGCTGCTCATTTACGGTTTCGCCGAAGAAATCGTCGAAGGCATTGCGCATCCTTTGCTGCGGCAGCACGTCGAAAAATGTGTGAAGCAGGATCTGCCTGAGGTGGTCCGAAATGAAGCCTGAGATCTCCAACCACCGTCGTGATTTTCCCATGCTCACGAGAAAGATGCATGGCCAGCCACTCATCTATCTCGACAACGGAGCCACCACCCAAAAACCTTTAACCGTGCTGAATCGCATGGATCAATTCTATCGCGAAGAATACGCTACGGTCCGCCGCGGTGTGTACGGCCTCAGCCAAAAAGCCACGGAAGCCTGCATTGCCAGCCGGGAAACCTGCCGTCGCTTTCTGAATGCGCGATCTGCCGATGAAATCGTTTTTACCAAAGGGACCACGGAAGCCATCAACCTGGTGGCTGCGAGTTACGGCCGAAAGTTTGTGCAGGCCGGCGATGAGATCATCATTTCGGAAATTGAACACCACGCCAACATCGTCCCGTGGCAACGCTTGGCCGAAGAAAAAGGCGCGCAGCTCCGCATCGTCCCGGTCAATGATCAGGGTGAACTCATTTTCTCCGCATTCGAAAAACTGCTTTCCCCAAAAACCCGCATCGTCGCCATTGCCCATATCTCCAACGCGCTGGGAACGATTCATCCGATTCGTGAGATCATCGCCATGGCTCACAAGGCCGGCGCAGTGGTTCTTATCGACGGCGCTCAAGCTGCAGCGCACATGAATGTGGACGTTCGCGAGCTGGATGCTGATTTTTACTGTTTCTCCGGACACAAGACCTTTGGACCCACGGGCATCGGCGTGCTGTACGGAAAGCTGGCGCTGCTTACGGCCATGGATCCGTATCAGTGCGGCGGCGACATGATCGATGAAGTCCGCTTTGAAAAAACCACGTTTGCACCGCCACCGGCCAAGTTCGAAGCCGGCACCCCGCCGATCGCGCAGATCATCGGACTTGGCGAAGCCCTTCGCTATATCGAAGCCATCGGCCGCGAACAGATCGCCGCTTATGAACATGAACTGCTGCTCTATGCGACCGAAGCCTTGCGTCGCATCCCCGGGCTCAAAATCATCGGCGAGGCTCATCACAAGGCTGCCATCATTTCATTCATCATGGACGGTGTGCATCCGCACGACATCGGCACGATCTTGGATAGCCAGGGCATCGCCATCCGCGCTGGACACCACTGCGCTCAGCCAACCATGCGCCGCTTTGGCGTACCTGCGACTGCGCGCGCATCGTTCGCGTTTTATAATACGCGCGAAGACATCGATGAACTGATCAAGGCGGTTTCAAGCGTGCGAAAGGTGTTTGGACCATGAGCAACTTGGACGAACTGTATCAAGAAGTCATCCTCGACCATAACCGGAACCCCCGCAATTTCCGGACGATCGAGGGAGCCACGAATTATGCCCACGGCAAGAATCCGCTGTGCGGCGACGACTACGAAGTCTATTTCAACATCGATGCGAATGGCATCATCCAGGACGTCGGTTTCCAGGGCGCCGGTTGCGCGATTTCCAAGTCGAGCGCTTCCGTCATGACGACGCTCGTGAAACAAAAGACACTGGCCGAAGCCCTCGAGCTCGCTAAAACGTTTCACCTGCTCGTGACGCAAGACGAGGTTGCTGCAGAGATAAAAACCAAAGCCGGAAAATTAAAAATCTTCGAAGGCGTGAAAAAATTTCCGGTCCGCGTCAAATGCGCGATGCTCGCCTGGCGGGCGCTGGAAGATGCTTTGACAAGCAAAGATGCAACGCATGTTGTGTCCACGGAGTAATCATATGAATATTGAAATCTACGCACAGCCGACACCGAATCCCAACACGCTGAAGTTTTCGGTCAATCGAACGTTGCTTCAGTCTGGCACTGCGGATTTTCCGAGTGCCGAAACCGCCAAAGGCTCGCCACTCGCCGAAGAACTTTTTTCCATCGGCGACGTCACGGGGGTCTTCGTGGGATCCAATTTTATTTCGGTCACTAAAACTCCAGAATCCGATTGGAATTTGGTGGTCGGCAAAGTCGTGGAAAAAATTCGTACGACCCTGGCCTCCGGCGTCACGCTTGTCGCCAACACCACGGTTTCGGCCAGCAATGAAGGCTACATCGAACAGCAGATCCGCGAAATCCTCGATCAAGAGATTCGACCGGCAGTTGCCATGGATGGCGGCGACGTCACGTTGCACAGCTACCACAACGGCATCGTCACCCTCCACCTGCGCGGCGCCTGCAGCCATTGCCCGGCGTCTGCCATGACGCTCAAGATGGGCATCGAGCATCGCCTCAAGGAACTCATCCCCGAAATCCAAGAAGTGGTGCAACTGTAACAATTTGAAAAAAAGGCTTCTTCTTTCGGCATGTTCCCTGTAAACTGTCTTACGTGGCATTTTCGGGAATTATGAACGATCCAACCCTTCGCATTGTTTTAAACGGTACGGCCATGTCGGTCCCTTCGGGAACGCGCATCGATGCCCTGCTTGACGACGACCACCGCCATCTCGGACCTTTTCAACCACTCGGAGCACTGGTCAACAATCGCCCCGTAGGGCTGTCATATGCACTCCGTGCCAATGCCACGGTTACCACGCTTGACCTGTCGTCGCGCGAAGGCATGGACATCTACCGTCGCACCGCCTCGGCGATCCTCTATGCCGCAGTCCTGCAGATTTCACCGGACCTCAAGATCAGCGTTGGCCAATCGATCGGCATGGGCAGCTATTTCTTCGAGGTCCTTGGTGTTGAAGCTGACCACAAGTTTCTGGATACGCTCCGCAGCCACATGCGTGAACTCATTCGCAACAAAACCCTTATCACCGTCGAACGCACCACCGTGGAAGACGCGACGGAGCGACTCGAAAAAATCGGCGCTTTTGATCAGGCGAAGCTTACCCGCCAGCGAAGGCTCCACGAGGTGTTGCTGGTGCATTTGGACCAGTACATCGGATTGCTTCACGGTCCCATCGCCAACAATGCGGGTGCCATCGACCGTTTTGCTCTCTATGCTTATGAACACGGCATTGTGTTGGATTTCCCGAACGAACGCGGCGAACTCCTGGAGCAGTTTGTTCCACAACCAAAACTCTTCAACATTTATCTCGAAACCAAAAAATGGAATCAGCTGGTCCGCACGGAAACGATCGGAGATCTCAACAACCATTGCATCCACGGCACGATTTCCGACCTCGTCAAAGTCACCGAAGCGCTGCATGAAAAGAAGATCGCGGCCATCGCCGACACCATCGCGGCTGACCGGGACATCCGATTGATTCTCATCGCTGGACCGTCATCGTCAGGAAAAACTACGTTTTCGAAGCGCTTGGCGATTCAACTCAAAGTCCACGGTATCGAGCCCGTCGGCATCTCCATCGACAGCTATTATCGACCACACAACGAGATCCCACGACATCCTGACGGCATCTGCAACTTCGAATGCATTGAGGCCATCGACACACCACACCTCAATGACCATTTGAAAAAGCTGCTCGAAGGCAAAGCGGTTGAACTTCCCGCCTATTCCTTTCACACGGGTGAACGCCTTGCGCACCGGGCCAAGCACATCACACTTGAGAAAGATCAGATCCTCATTATCGAAGGTATTCACGGGCTGAACGAGGTCATGAGCGCATCCGTGGACCATGCCCATAAATTTAAAATCTATGTTTCCGCACTGACACAACTATGCATCGACGCGCACAATCGCATTTTCACGACTGACAGCCGGCTCTGCCGACGCATCATCCGCGATCGCCTCTTTCGCGGCACCTCGGCCGCGGAAACCATCGCCATGTGGCCGAGCGTACGCGCCGGCGAACAAAAATATATTTTCCCGTATCAAGAAGACGCCGACGTCATGTTCAATTCCGCACTCATGTACGAACACGCCCTCTTGAAACCCTTGGCCGAGCGCTTTCTGGCGGAAATTCCGCGCGAGCATCCGTCGTTCATGGAAGCCAGCCGCCTGCTGCGCTTCTTTGATTATTTTATTCCCATCATGCCAAATGAAGTGCCCCACAATTCCCTTCTGCGGGAGTTCATCGGCGGCTCGTCGTTCAAATACGGGTAATTCCTATTTTTCACACAACTTCAGCGCCAGCAAACGCCGATAATACCAATAGAAGGGGGTAGCACCTGGGGGAGAGAAAAGGAGCTCTCCTATGGGAGAAATAAAACTCACCGCAAAGCTCGGCAGTACGAACGTCCAAGTTTCAGCACGAGAAATCCCCAAAAAAGAGATCGACAAAAAAGCCGATGCCAATATGGGCAACGGCCAGTACGATCTCTATCTGTGCGGAGACAAAAAATGTTACCACGCCCAGGTACCGCAAGGAACGCTCAGCATGGCGAAACTCTTTTCCGGTTTCAGCGATCGCAAGCGAAAAGAAAAAATCTTGTTCGAAGATGAGTCCGGAAAAACATATGTTCTGGTCGCGATGGACGACGGAACGCTGATTCCACAGGCCCGCGCGAAAGAAGCCGAAGACATGGAAAAAGAATTTGGAATGTAAATAAAAATACCAGAGCCTATCGCGTTGATCGGCTCTGGTGTTTTTTATTGCCTTTCGGCAACGCTCCATTAACACGATCCTTACTTATGGAGGTGTTATGGCGCTTTTTGATCAACTGAATGTATCGCAGAAAAAGCTCGTCTTCCTCGGGGCGGGATTCCTGTTGCTCATTTTTCTTTCCAAAACCATCATCGTCATTCCCGCCGGGCACGTCGGCGTGAAAGAATTTTTCGGAGACGTTGACAACCAATCGCTGGATGCCGGCATTCGCATCATCAATCCCCTCGCCAATATTCACAAGATGACCATCCGCACGCAGCAAATCGCTGAAGAGGCCACGGTCCCGTCTCGCGAGGGACTCTCGGTCAGCATCGATCTTTCTATTCTTTTTTCACTGGATCCGCGCTCAGCGCCAAATGTCTTTAAAACGATCGGCCTGGATTACGTCACCACCGTCGTCAATCCTCAAATCCGTTCCGTCGTGCGTGGCGTCACGGCTGAATACGATGCCAAAGCTCTGTACACCGCCGAACGTGAAGTCGTGGCGGAAAAAATGTTCAGCCAGTTGAAGCCTGCGCTCGAACAACGCGGCATCCGACTGGAAAAAGTTCTGCTCCGCGCTGCAAGGCTTCCTGCCATCCTTTCCACGGCGATTGAAAAGAAGCTCGAAGCGGAACAGCAGGCGGAACAGATGAAATTCGTGTTGCAGCGCGAAGGTCAAGAGGCCGAGCGAAAACGGATCGAAGCCAAGGGCATCTCGGACTTCAACCGCATCGCGTCTGATGGCTTAAGCGACGGCATCTTGAAACTCCGCGGTATTGAAGCCACTCAAGCTCTGGTTCGCAGTGAAAACGCCAAGGTGATTGTCATCGGTTCAGGAAAAGATGGGTTGCCGATTATTTTGGGGAATCAATGATCCCTTCAGGCGCACTGGACCAATCGCAATTTTTCACGCAGTCCGAAGTCGAAGGATTCCAAAAGCGGGATGTCCGCGACCAGCAGGCGTTGCAGGATCGTATCCCCTCTGAAACGCATTTTTAATTCCTGCGCGTATTCAAAGGCCATCAACATTTCGCCAATGGTATATTCCACGTAATCGGCATCATCGGGATGTTTTTCAATGCAGTGCACGGCGCGCTCGCCGAGAAGTGTGGCCAGCGTCGCGCAAAAATCTGGTTCGCGGTCTTCGGGAAGCCTCAAGAAGTAGTCACTCACGATGCGCCCCAAAATGCCGCGCATTCCGCAAATGGCGTTTTGAAGCATGCAAACTGGATGACCTTCATTTCGGATGGAGAGATATTTTTCAAAGGCATCGAGCAGTTGTTTGACTTCATGATCGATGGGGAGAAACCTGACATCGTCTTCAGTTTGAGTCTTCTTGAGTCTCATGACTCCTAAATATCAGCATTTGCCGGCAGAATATAGTAGATAAGATTTTCAAAAGTGGGTAATATCATTCTCCCGAGGAAAACGATGGCCATGTTAAAACTCGACAAAGACGACCCGCAGGCCGAGCTGGAGTTTGAGGTCAAGTGCGCGCTGGAATACACTCAAGCCGAACGCATTCATAAAATGCTCGATTTAACTAAAACTATCCTCAAACTCGCAGGGAAATATGCAGATCGCAAAACTCCTCAAATTATTAAACGTCCCTCACGTTAAACTCATCGCCATGAAAAAAGCTGCGGGCCGTGTGAAAGACCTGGAAGATTTGCGGTATTTGGAAGAGATAAAAAAGCAGAAAGAGAAAAAAACCTAAAAAAATCTCCACTGTGGTGGGTTGATGCGTTGGTCATAAAAAAAGACCCACTTTCCTGAAAAAGCGGGCCAAGGGTAAAAAGAAAAAGAGTAAAAGGTCTACGTTAGACTGCGGAGTCCTGGGG
>JACQOX010000041.1 GCA_016202335.1 Deltaproteobacteria bacterium | reverse complement strand
TTATTTCGTTCCCCATCATGAATTCAATCCTCTTCGACCAAGGTCTCCAGAACCTCTGTCAGTTGAGGAAGGTTTCCGTCGTCATCTCGATGCTGGGTTTATGGTGCCCGACGCCTGGCTTCCCCATGCCATGAGTTATCTCTTGGCAAGTGTCCCATCCACAAGGACGGTGGCGGATGGAGTGGAATTTCCTCGCTTTGAAATATTGCATCGATTGTTGATGGGAGGACAGGATCCGAGGAGTGTCGACGTCCTCGAAAGTGAACCACCTTCGACGCATTTGAGTGTGGAGATTTTAAAACTCGGCGGGCGCATGCTGATCTTTGAACCGGGTCGTCGCCGCATGGACCATTATCGTCAGCAGTTATGGGCGACGATCACCGCGCCGGAACCGTATGATCGCATTGGCGTTTTTTCGACGCTTCAAGAAGTGACAGATTTGTCAGGAATTATGCGACCGCACATTTTATATATGAATGCCGTGGCAGGGAGACATTTCAATGGAACCTTGCACGACGCCCTTGGGGTTATGGACAAACGCACCGTGGCCGTCATAGAGCGCCGGAGTGCAGGAACAAGCCTGCCTCCGCTCTCCCCACCTTCAGGCTGGAAGCAGGTGTATTCAAGTCCATTGATGCCTTCTCGCGAAGGAGATCGTCGCAGTTTTGTTCTGCCGTCTTCCTTTACGCTCCCCGAAGCATATTCAGAACTCGTGATCTGGAGGAGACAGTAGACATTTTTCCAGTTGAGTTGTTATACGCGAACGATGCTGCAATCGCTCCACATCCAAAACATCGCCATCATTGAAAAGCTCGACGTCGAGTTTGGCCCTGGCCTCAACGTCATGACCGGTGAAACCGGCGCCGGCAAGACGATCCTCCTCGCTGCTATCAATCTGCTGCTGGGAAGCCGCGCGTCGACCGACCTGATCCGATCCGGCGAAGATAAGGCGAGCGTGATTGCCTCGTTTTCTCTGGAACGGGCGTCTGACGAATTTCGTACAGCGTTGGAAGGTCATGGCATCGATGCTCAGGACGAGCTGATCGTGCATCGCCTGATGACCGTCGCGGGCAAAGGGAAAGTGACGCTCAACGGGATTCCCATTTCGCAGAGCGTCCTTCGTGAAATCGGGGCAAGCCTCGTGGATCCGGCAGGTCAGCATGAGCATCAGCGGCTTATGGATGTTCAGTTTCACCTCCGTATTCTCGATACGTATGGTCGATACGAAAACGAACTGCAGCGCTATCATACGCAATATGATCTGTATGCGGGCGCCAAGGCAGAATTGTCGCAGCTTCGCGACCAGGAATCGATTTCAAAAGAAAAGTTGGATTGGTTAAAATTTCAATTGACAGAACTCGAGGCGGCGAATCTTCGGCTTGGAGAAGACGATGAGATTGAAATCATCCGTGGTCGGGCCAAACATGCGGTGACGCTTTTATCGCGCATTCAAGAAGCGGCGGGACTGCTTTCCGCTGATGGCGGGGCTGCTGCACTTTTGGACAAAGCCTGTCGGGCTGTGGCGAGTTGCGAATCTTTTGATGGCAACCTTTCCCGCTATCGCGAATGTTTGGAGCGTTCGGCCATTGAGCTCGCAGAGATGGAACGCGACTTGTCGCATTATGCAGACGGCGTGAACGCCGATCCATCGCAGCTCGAAGCCCTCGAAGACCGGCTGTATCAACTGCGCGGCCTGATGAAGAAATACGGCGGATCACTTGCGGCCTGCATCGAAAAACAAGAGGCACTCAAAAAAGAAATCGACACCATCGTTCGCTACGATGATGTGGTGGCAGAGCTGGAAACCCAAGTGGAGGTCCATGGAAAATCCCTGCGTGTGGCTGCCGAGCGACTGAGCGCTATGCGTCGAAAGGCCGCGGATGTTCTGGCAACGGCCGTTCTTGCAGAACTTTCTGATTTGGCCATGAACAAAACGCGTTTTGAAGTGCGCGTTCAAACGAAACCATTCGAGGGATGGACCGCTGCAGGTCCGGACGATATCGAATTTTTGATCTCGCCCAATCCTGGTGAAGAGCTGCGACCACTCAGGCAAATTGCTTCGGGTGGGGAGTTGGCGCGCATCTTGCTGGCCATCAAACGCTCGCTCGCTGACAATCGCAACGACGTGGGGATCGCTATTTTTGACGAGGTGGATTCCGGCGTCGGTGGGGCCGTGGCCCATGCCGTTGGCAGGAAGCTGAAGGCCATGTCCGTGCATCGGCAGGTGATCTGCATTACGCACCAGCCCCAGGTGGCGGCCCACGGCGACCACCATTTTCGCATCTCAAAAAAGACCGCCAAGGGGCGAACTGCGACGACCGTTTCTGCTTTATCGACCGAAGAACGGGTGGAAGAAATCGCCCGAATGCTGTCGGGCGAGGCGCTCAGCCAGACGGCGCGCCAGCACGCGGTGGAGCTTTTGGCAAAAAAATAAGATTTCCTTTGCAAAACAGGCAGTTCCTTTTAACATATTGTCTTTAGAGGGATTTTTCATGGAACTCACCATCCACGGCCTTTCTGACGTCGGCCGAAAGCGCGAGAAAAACGAAGACAGCTATTGCATCAATGAAGCGCTGGCGCTGTGTGTCGT
>JACQOX010000036.1 GCA_016202335.1 Deltaproteobacteria bacterium | reverse complement strand
GTGTTGTAGATTCCGCGGACTTTTTGTTCGCATTCAATCTGAGAGTAGCCACTGATTTCACGGAACACGCTGATAAGCCCACCGGCGTTGATAACGTAGTCCGGAGCGTAAAGAATGTCGCGTTGCTTTAAAAGTTTCGCATGCTCCGGCCGCTCCAATTGATTGTTGGCACCGCCGGCGACCACGCGGCATTTGAGTTCAGGAATAGTCTGATCATTGAGAATAGCACCGAGCGCGCAGGGGGAAAAAATATCGCAGGGCGTGCTTGCATATTTGTCATGCGAGACAACTTCCACCGGAAGTTCTTTTTTCAAACGTTCAATACGATCAAGGTCGATATCTGAAACCAACACTTCTGCACCATCGGAGATAAGCGAATGCGCGAGCTTTGCACCCACAGACCCCACACCTTGAATCAACACGCGCCTGCCCTTGAGCGAATCACTTCCGTACACATTTTTGGCAGTTGCCTTTATGCCCATGAACACACCGAGCGCCGTGAACGGTGAAGGATCGCCGCTGCCGCCCAGATTGCGATCTGTACCAACGACATGTTTGGATTTCGTGCGGATGATATCAACATCGTGCACGTCGATGTTCACGTCTTCGGCCGTAATGTAACGCCCACCGAGCGAATCAACGTAGCGGCCAAAGGCTTCAAAGAGTTTTTTATTTTTATCTTTTTTCGGATCACCGATGATCACCGCTTTGCCACCGCCGAGGGCGAGATCCGAAATCGCAGCTTTGTAGGTCATGCCTCGCGAAAGCCGCAGCACGTCGTAAAGCGCCGCCTCTTCTGAAGGATATGGCCACATGCGCAACCCGCCGAGTGCAGGCCCCAGGAGCGTGCTGTGAATGGCGATGATGGCGCGAAGTCCGCTTTCTTTGTCGTTACAGAAAACAACCTGTTCGTGCCCGTAGGAAACCATCTTCGAAAGCGTATCAGTCGTCATACATGCTCCTTGGTTTTATTTTGAGGCGCGGAAGCTATCATCGAAAAGTGTTTTGTCAATTTTCTTGAAGGCACTGAATCGAATTGTTATTCAAAAAACTATGATGAACATCATCCTTGTTTCATTTCTCCTGTTTATGACGGCAAACATAAGCATCAGCTGCGCAACAAGAAGATCCATCGATCTCCCCCGACAATCAATTGAGGGGTATCTGGCGACGACCAAGAAAGCATCAACCATGGCTGCCCAAGAAAAATCGCGAAAATTGAAACGCGAACAAGCGCTCATGGGGATCGAAGCCGCAAATCGATGTGTGAAGACATCTCCAAAGATGACTGCCTGCTATTACTATCGCGCGATCAACACCGGTCTTTATCACGAAGCCCACATCATCGGTTATCAAAAGGGCGTCACGTCCATGATCGCCGATTGCGAACACGTCATCGCATTAGATCGATCATATGATCATGCCGGCGCCTATCGCATCCTCGGCCAGCTTTATACCAAACTCCCCCAGACCACGACCACAGCGACAGGCGTGACGCGGGATTTGGACAAAGCCAAGACCGTGCTCTTTGAAGCCGTAACCATCGCCCCCCACTATCCTGAAAATCATCTATTCCTCGTGGAAACGCTCATTGCCCGAGATGAAATCGACGAAGCCAAAAAGCAGCTGCGTCTTGCAAAACAGTTGACGCAGGATTTTCGGCATGATGAGTCGTATGCTCAATGGTCAACGCTCATCAAAATGTTTGAGCGAAAATTGCATCAATAATAAAGGAGTGCGTATGGCAGGCGTGAATAAAGTCATCCTCATCGGCAACCTCGGAAAAGATCCTGAAAAAAGAGTGACCGGCAACGGTCAAACGGTCTGCCGGTTTAGCATCGCCACTTCTTCACAGTGGAACGACACCAACGGCCAGCGCCAAGAGCGGACCGAATGGCACCGCATCGTGGTCTGGGGAAAACAGGCCGATACCTGTGCGCAATATCTCTCCAAAGGGCGCCCTGTTTACGTGGAAGGACGCCTGCAAACCAGTGAGTGGAATGATAAAGAAGGTCACAAGCGTTACACCACTGAAGTCATCGCCGAGCGCGTGCAGTTCTTAGGCAGCCGCGATCAATCGACCGGAAGCAGTCCCCGCGATCAAAGCCACGATCGTGAACCCATGCCTGGCTTTGCCGATGACGCTGCTGCGGGGACAACAGAAGATGTCCCCTTCTGAAAATGAAATCTGATTCCCAGTGAGGCAAAAACAGTGAAGTCGATGGCCGGGCCATGGGACGTGCCATCTTCGGAAAAAGCGAATTTCCACAGCAGGTCGTGATTGCCCAAGAGTTTCTTTTCCTCTCCTGCAACCCCCACGATGAAATCAAACGGCACGCCGTCCCAGGGGTCAAGGTCGGTACCGCCAAGCATCGGCGTCCCGACATTGATCTGCACAAGCGCCGACAGATCTTCCAGGATGCTGTATTCAGCAGCGATCATCGACGAGAAATGCGCGTCGTTCATCTGTCGGGCAATCAGGCGATGCCCACCGACAAAATACCCAGCGGCATTTATATAGAGACGAAAACGATTCAGTGTTTTGGCAAAGGCCGTTCCAAAACCGAAATCCGCGTAACCACTTCCGACGCCTTCTGAACTTTTTGCGGTCGGCAATTTGAAGTCAAAAAAGATCATGGCATCCGGCCGTCGGTCGCCTTCACCCACCACCTGATGTTTCAAGCGGAGACTGATATCGCCCAAGGCATAACTCTGAGTGGGAAAATCCATAAGCGGCGTTCCGCCTTCGGACAGACGATATACAAAAAGATTATTATCGACGAGTTCTCGGCCGGCAGTGGGGAAACCAAAGGTGCTGTGATAGGCGTTCAGGAATCCGTCGAGAAAACCTTCGTCGTAGCGTACGAACGGGACATCCACGCCAAGTTCAAACCCACGGCCGAAGCCGTAGGCAAACGAGAACGTCTGCTGCAAGATTTCCAGGTCCAGGTTTTCATCAAATGTTGGACTTGGGACAAATTCAAAGATGCTCGAATAGGCAGCATCGATGTGGACTTGCAGCTCTTTCACCGACAACACCTTGGCATCTGTCGGAACGAGCGAAAGATTCTGCAGGTAGACCGGATGCTGCGTGCGCAAAGGAAATGGCCCGTTGAAATTTCGTTCCCCTGCCTGAAGCGAAAACGGCAGCAAGAAACAAAAAACAATAAAAGCTTTGATCACATGAGATTTATC
>JACQOX010000040.1 GCA_016202335.1 Deltaproteobacteria bacterium | reverse complement strand
GGTTCGACAGGCTCACCATGAGCGGATAGGTTTAATGACAGTGTTAGATGATCTATCTCATCCGAATTGCATCATTGGGCGCAATATCGCTGGGCGACGGCTGACAATCGCAGATCTGGCAACCTTTGCTGTCAGTTACGCACACCTCTCGCCCACCAGCACCACAACTAAGCCAAGGCCGATATTCCCGGCATTCGCCGTTACCATAATCTTTTTTGACCATCGTGGCGCACGAAATCGCAGAAAAAATGACCGGCAAAAGGAAAAGGAAATGATGAGGTTTCGGAGCCATATCAGGCTTTGCCGCTCATTAAAAATACCACATGAAGCTAGCCTGAGCGCCAAAGGAATGAGAATGGGCCTTGGAAAGATTTGAACGGATGTGCGCGTAGCGATACGTCAATTCAGGTCCCATGCTAAAGGATTTCCCAATTCGGAATTCATAGCCTGAAGACATTTCGGCGCTCACAGAAGGATCGCTGTCCGTGGAAATCGTGGTTCCATTTACCTGCACTGAAGCTGACGCAAAATTAATTCCCACTCCAGGGCGCACATAGAAGTTCTCAACTGGGAACCACTGCACCGCAAAAAGCCCTGCACTCACATCAAACAGAACGTCGTCAATACTCGCCATGGAAAGTGAATTATCAAACATCAAGAGAACTTTCTCATTCACAGCACCACCAATCTTCAGATCTCCCAAAAATGCCCCTTTGGTTTTTTTAGCCCCCGCACCTCGAAGGTGCATTGCACCACCACCAACGCCAAACCCAATAAAAAATCCTTGGCGATCATTTTTTCCATTCTCCAACGTTGCTGCCTTTGCCACACCTGACGCGCTCGACATCATCGCTACAGCCAGCATCACTCCGAATATTTTTTTCATGGCATCTCCTTTTTTTATTTTCTAAACATTCTTCCTGAAGCAAATGCAATTCATAATTGTCAGACACCATCAGCCATGGTAGCTGGCGCGACCTATGGAAAAACAACACATTCATCTCCTCGGCATCGGCGGCACCGGCATGGGAGCCCTGGCGACCTTGCTTGTTGAAGATGGTCACACGGTCACCGGCACAGACGAAGCGCTGTATCCCCCGATGAGCGATCAACTGGCATCGCTCGGCATCACCGTCAACGTCGGCTACACTCCGCAGAATCTGACCAAGCGGCCTGATCTCGTCATCATCGGCAATGTCATCACCAAAGAAAATCCTGAGGCCCAGGCGACACTAGAGCAGAAGATCCCCTATCAATCGATGCCTCAGGCCGTGGCCACATTTTTCCTGAAGGACCGCACGCCACTCGTCATCACCGGCACGCATGGCAAAACCACGACGGCCACGCTCACTGCCTGGCTGCTCACCGCCACGGGAAAAGAGCCGGGGTATTTCATCGGCGGCGTGGGCAAAAACTTTGGAAAAAATGCCGCCCGCGGAAAGCCCCCCTTCTTTGTCGTGGAAGGCGATGAGTACGACACGGCCTTCTTTGATAAGGGTCCCAAGTTCATGCACTATCAGGCGCGCGGCGCCATCATGACGTCGATCGAGTTTGATCACGCCGACATCTACCGCGACATCACCCACATCACCGAAGCTTTTCGCCGTTTCATGGAAAGCCTCTCGAAAAATGATGTACTCGTCGCCAATGCCGATGATCCCATCATCGCGAAAATGATTCCGCAGGCCACGTGCCGCGTGGTGACGTATGGCATGAAGTCCAAAGCGACCTATGCTGCCCGCAATGTAAAGGTCACACCGGAAGGCACGTCCTTTGAATTTCAAACTCCGCATGGGACCACGACGGTGACGACACCGCTCTTTGGCGATCACAACGTCATGAACACCATGGCCGCAATGGCATTGCTCATGGAGCATGGTCTTTCGCTCGCCGCTCTTAAAGAAGCCCTCCCGAAGTTCGAGGGAGTAAAACGCCGCATGGACATCATCGGCGAAGGTCAAGGCAAAGGCATCGTCATCATCGACGACTTTGCCCATCACCCCACCGCCGTGAAGACGACCATCGCTGCGCTTCGCGGGCGTTATCCGGGGCGTCGCCTGTGGGCCATTTTTGAGCCGCGTTCCAACACCAGTCGGCGTCGCCACTTTCAACGCGAGTACGTCGACGCCTTGATGAGTGCGGACCGGGTCGTGATCGCTGGCGTGTTTAAATCCGAAAAAATTGATCCCAATGAACGATTGAATCCTCAGGCCATTGCCGACGATCTCATGAACAATGGTGTGGACGCCCACACCATTGCAGGAACGGAATTTATCCTTGAATACATCGTCCGCAATATAGATAGCAAAGATGTGGTGCTCTTCATGTCCAATGGTGGTTTTGATGGCATCCATCACAAGTTGCTCGACAAGATCGATCGTCGAAAACTTTACACCGATCACAGCGCTCTCAAGATGGGGCGCATTCCGAAGCTTCAGGGATGAAACCAAAACGCTCACGACGTTTGCGAATGCTTCTTATTTCCATGGCATTCCTGTCGTTTATGAGCGTTTCTCTCTTCACCTTTATTCAACACCCACGCTTTGTGGAAGCTGCTCTGGCGTTTGCCACGAGAAACACGCCGTGGAAGGCGCACCTCAACCAGGTTTCCTGGAAACCCTGGTTGAGCCGCCTGGAATTTCGCGGATTTCAAATTGAACACCGCGATGGCCTCAAAAAAATCACGCTGCAAAAAGCTGATCTCGGTTATTCGATCCTCGGCATTTTTCGCGGGAAACTCGTGTTGGACGCTCCATCGTTTGAAGGCCTGCGCATAGAAATACAAAAAACGGATACGGCTCCCAAAACATCGTCGTCCAAAGCCTTCAATCCCAAAAAACTCTTTCTGCTTCAAAATCTCGTCATTCAGAATGCCGTCATAAAAGATGTGCAGGCGGCCGTGGGCGAAAAAACCAATATTTCGTTCGATCACATGACCTTCTCTTTTGATCGTTCCTTTCTGGGGAAAACCACGATCACGAGCGAGATTTCACATTTTGCCGTCAGCTCTCGAGACGAAAAACAAATTCAATGGGAAAAACTTACCTTTCAAGCAGCAACCAAATTGGAACGATGGACCGCCAACGCTCCCTATCTCAACGATGTCTCGGGAAAAGTTTCTCTGCAGTCCTTGCATCATCGGGCCATGGACATCGATCACATCGATGCGCAGTTCGCGCTGAACCACGGCACGCTGGCCGTGACCCCTTTTCAACTTGAACGCCAGCAGAAAAAACTCGCCGGCGAAGCAAAGGCGAATTTTTCTGATCAAACGTTCGCCGTCACCATCGATATCCCTGAAGCCATGCACATCCCCAATGTGGAAGGGCCCTCTGGCACATTTCTCACGGCGGGCGAAGCTCAGGGAAAACTGACCCTGGAAGGTCAAGGGTTCGCGCCCCTCACCCTTCAGGCCGCTGGCCAAGTGGATCTCCGCTATCGCTTCACCGCATCGCCTGATTGGGAACACCGCCTGCAGACATCTGTTGGATGGAAGGATGGCGTCATCGTTTTCAATGACGCAACACTTTTCTCCAATGAAGCCATCGCTCATCTTCAAGGAACGATCGACCTCAAGAAAAAGAGCATCGACTTGAGCGCCACATCGGACGCCTATCCCTTGGGAGCTGTCTTTGAAAATTTTTCCGATCCCCATCTGGCCATCATCTCCGGCAACACCAAATTCTCCGGGACCTTCACCGGCTGGGGTAAAAACTTTCGGACGTCAGTGACCGGTGATGTCAGTGAGGCCGGATGGGATAAGATCCGGGTTGAGCGCGTTAAAGCTCAGTTTGACGCCAGCTACGATCGGATGAAGCTCACAGGCACGCTGCACCAAGGCGATCGCCAAACCGGCTCCGCCCTCTTGACCATCGCCTATGGCACCAAAATTCCGGGCAAAAAGCGGCCGATGAAGCTTGTCCTCGACGCCAACATTGTCGATCTTCCGCTCTCGCCATCGCTTTACGATTTCATGAAACTCTCGGGCACGGGATCGGGAAAAATTCAGCTCACGTCCAATACCGGAATCATCAAAGCCGTCGCATCGACACACGCTGAGAATGGTGCCTGGTTCGGCATTCCGTTCGATACCGCTGCCACCACGGTGGACATCGGGAAAAAGCAGGTGGTCTTCCGGGACATGCGCTTCAAACTGGCGAATGCCGCCGAGCAGGTTTTTCCGCAGACCCTCACCCTGGACATCGAAGACAATGGCATTCACCTCCACGGCACCCCCAAACCTGAACTCAACCTGGATGTTCGGCGCCACAAACTCCCCGCCACCTGGGACATCCGTTCCATCACCTATCGGAATTCAGCTTCGCCTCAAGAATCCCTGTCGCTTTCCGGCAGCATCGGCAAAGACAGCCTACGCCTCAAAGCCAGTGGCACGGCTGATCTCACGTGGCTGATGTATGCCCGCGATCTGGTGCGAAGCTCTTCGGGAAAGGCGAACATCGATCTCTCGGCCACGGGAAACCTGGATCAGCCAAACGTGGCAGGCAGGATAACCCTGCAAAACGCAGCGCTGCTCTTCCGAAAAACGCCTTACGCCTTTGACGCCATCAACGGGGTGATTGAATTGAAGAATGACGATATTCTCTTTCACAATCTCTCTGCAGAGGTGAATGAAGGAAAAATAAAAATCGACGGTTCGCTGTCGCACCACCTGATGCATCTCGGCTCCAGCCAACTCACATTGCATGTCACCGAATTTCCCTTGTCGATTCCAGATCAAGAATTACGCCTCGCCTGCGACGCCAACCTTTCCCTTACCGGCGACTTTCCTTCACCGCACCTCGAAGGCGACATCACCATCCTCGATGCCACGTATGCCAAGGATTTCAGATTGCTGGAGTCGATCACGAAACGGGCTAAACCTAAAAAAATCGAGATCATCGATTTCAATCCTTCGCTGCGACTTCGCATCGTCAACACCGGCGACGCCCTGATCCGCAATAACATCGGAGAAATCGATCTTCGCATCAACGCCACCATCTTGGGAACCCGCGCAAAACCCAAGATGCTCGGCACCGTTGATGTCATGGAAGGTGAAATCCGTTATTTGGGGCTCAACTTCGACATCACCAAAGGCTTCATGGAATTCCGCGATCCCTACGACAACCCCTACCTGGAAGTCGCGGCAGAGCGTGAAGTCGGCGTTTATAACATCAGTCTCTTCCTGCAGGGCGATACCGACAATCTCCGTTTAGACCTCACTGCGAATTCGCCGAGCGGTCAGCTTGAGAAACGCGACGTCATCTCGCTGCTCATGTTCGGCGTCACGGAAAAAGAACGCCAACTGCAGGCCGGCGGCGGCCAGGAACAATTCGCCACCGGTATCATTGCCTCGCAAGTGTCGGGTCTCTTGACGCGGCCGGTTTCAGAGCTCACGCATCTCGATGTCTTTCGCCTCGAAGCACCGGAAACACTTGAAGACGCCGACGGCAAAACGCGCCGCAATGGCACGTCCATCTCGCGGGTCTATGTCGGCAAAGAGATCAACGACCGGCTGAGCCTCGATTTCGCGATGGACTTGGGTTCTGAAGATGCCATTCAAACAATGATTGCAGAATATCTGCTGACCGATAATTTGTTCCTCAAGGGGCTACGTCGCAGCACGAATGAATACGAAATTCGCGGAACGTTGAGATTTGAGTCACGATGAAACGATTCTCATTTACATACTTCAGCCTGCTCATCTCCTGCATCGCCATGCCCTTGGCAGCCGATCCTGGGAAAATTGCTGATGTCCGAATTCAGGGCCTTACCCATCTGAGTGACCACCAGGTGCGGAGCGTTATTGCGCTCACTCCTGGCGAGGCATGGAATCCTCGCAAAGTTGATCTGGCGCTCGATCATCTGCTCAAATGGGGCGTTTTTTCCGCCGTCGACATCGACACATCGTCATCGCCCCAAGGCACGGTGCTCACCTTCAACATCACGGAAGCCACGGTCGTCACGTCGATCGACATCGCCGGCAATTATCCGCTGCTCGAAAATCGCATCCGAAGATACCTCACCTTGCACGTGGGCGATATCGCCTCACAGGAGATGATGGCGGAACAGGTCACACGCGTTGAAGACTTCTTTGTGCGTCAAGGTTTTCCCAATACTCAGGTGGTTCTCGATCAAAAGAATCGTCCCGAAGAAAATGGCGTTGATCTCGTCATCCGCGTCCATCACGGGCACCCTCTCCGCTTTGGAAACGTGACCATCGTGGGCAATGAGGCCTATCCCAAGGGCCGCTTCATCACGATGCTCAAAACCTGGAAACCCTTTTCCGAACAGAATTTGCGCAAAAGTCTCCGCAACCTGAAGAACTTTTATCAGGAACACGGCTATCCCAAAATAAAAATCTCGGTCCGCGAAAAACAACTTCGTGAAAAAGATCGTCGCATGGATTTATCCCTCGATGTTCAAGAAGGGCCCCATGTGAAATATACCTTTGTTGGGAATCGCCGTTTTCGCGCCAAAACCCTTCGCGAAAAAACGACCTCGCTTCGAGATAGCGGCGGAAGCAGCTTTGAATTGGAGCAAAGTGCTGTGGAAATTCAAGAACTGTACCGCACCTCTGGTTATCCGAATGTGCAAATCACCTCGCACCAGCAAACGCACAAAAATGGCACCCTTCACGTCACGTTTCACATCGATGAAGATGGCGCGCAGGCCATCAAGCGCATGACCTTCAAAGGCGCTGAACATATCTCTTCCGGAAAATTGGAAAAGCCGCTGGCCAATCGCCAACCGGCCACGGGTCGTCCCGGAATTTACCGCCCCGATGAAATCGCCAATGATACAGAACGCATCAAAGAAGTTTTACAATCTGAAGGCTTTCTCGAAGCGAACGTGGGCACCTGGGAAGTAAAACCGACCCCCGACGGATTTGCCAATTTCGTCACCATTCCTCTCACCGAAGGGCCGCGCACCACGATTGCTGACATTCGTTTTTCGGGCCCTACGCTCGATGAGAAAAAATTGCGCGATGCCTTAAAAGTAAAAGCCGGTGAGCCTTATCGGGCGCAAGAAGTTGAAAATGACCTCTCCCGCCTGAACACCTTTTTTGCCGATCACGGTCATCCCTATGCAGAGGTCAAGCAGACGGTGGACATCGATAGCGCAAACCACACCGCAAACATTGTCTATACCATCGATCCAGGCCAAGAAGTTCACATCGGTGAAATCCTCATCGTCGGCGACGTGCTCACCAGTCAAAAGGCGATCAAAAAAGCGGTCGACCTCAAACCCGGCGATCTGTGGAACAATCGCAAAGTCCTGCAGGCCGAACTCAACATCCGCCGCCTGGGGGCCTTTAGCAGCGCGAACGTCGAACCGATGGGCCTTACCACCAAAGAGCCCATCGTTCACCTGCGCGTCAAAGTCGAAGAGCAACCGCCCTTTCGCGTGGATCTCGAAGCCGGTTATTCGACAGATCACTCCGTGAGCGGCGTTATGAAATTCACCAACTTGAATGCCTTTGGCTGGGCCAAGCAGAATACGCTGGCGCTCACTGCCGGTGAAAAACTGTCGCGCGCCGAACTCGGCTGGATCGATCCGCGCTTTTTCAATTCCAGTTTTGAATTTTCGAGCAGCGGTTGGATTCAATACAAAAAACGGCCTGCTTTTGAGTTCAGCGAATTCGGCACCGCTTCAGGATGGTTTCGCCGCTTTCGCCGCACTGGCCTCTTTTTTCGCGTCGAGTTGGCTCGCCACTATCTCTTGGAAGGCAGTGCCAGCGAAGCGGATAAAGAAAGCGTGCGCAACAACACGCTCGTCCGCACCTCATCGTCGATAAGCTTTGATACGCGCAATAGTTTCGCAGATCCAACACGCGGGCTTTTTCTGCTCAGCAGTGCTGAGCTCATCAATGAAATCCGCGGCAATGAAGCTAACTTCACCAAACTTTCTTTTTCCGGGGAAAAACTCTACAGCCCTCTTCACTTTCTGACCTTGGCCACGACCGGCCGCTTTCAACGCATCGAAACCCTGGGGGCCAATGTTTCCGTGCCTCAAAACGAACTTCTCTTCTTGGGCGGCGACGATACGATTCGTGGATTTTCGGAAGATGCCATTGGTCCCGTGGATGCCAACGGCACTGCAGTTGGCGGGCGAACGCGATGGATTTTCAATGAAGAGCTGCGGCTTCGACCATTTTCTCATTTTTCCGTGGCCGTGTTTTACGACGCCGGAGAACTGGTCAATGGCTTTGACGAACTGTCGTTCAGCGATGCCCGCCATTCTTACGGCTTCGGCCTTCGCTATCTGACTCCCGTCGGACCGCTCCGCGCCGATTACGGCATTAAACTCGATCACCACGAAGGCGAAGACTTTGGCCGTTTCCACTTCACGTTTGGGTATGTGTTTTAACGAAGCATCCCATCCATCCGATGTTCTGGGGTGATGCCCAGTTCGTCGAGGATGATGGCAAAGAGGTCAGCAGTCCGCATCGACGGCAACGGTTTGCTGCTGAGGATCGGCACGGAGATGTGCTGGCGATGCAAGGAACCCGAGGAAAAGCTCTGCGCATCCGGGCCCGAGCGGAGGGAGACGTGGGGAGCCGCGCTCACCACCAAATCCCCTGCCCGCTTCGAACGAAAGAGTTGGGCGATTTGAAGGATGCCATCGGGATAGTCGGTCGCAAAGCTTGTCTCAAAAAGACTCTGGCTGGTCTGCACCTGTGGCAACGCAGGATACCCAAAGGGATCGCTGCCCTTGACGAGATACGCGATGCTCCCGTCCGTATTCTCGATGATCTGTGCCCGTCCGCGCTTGCTCGCGACCAGAATCCCACCATCGCGACTTCGGCCGGCAAGGAGGTCGATCTCATCTCGTTCGAGAAGCAGAGGGACGATCCCCTCTTTTTCCAGTTCTTCAAAATACGGCATGCCATTCCAGGTGCTCTCTTTTCGCAGGTACAGATTGACCATGGAGGTGCCGGTCACCAAACTGATGGCTTCGCTCTCCGTCCATTCACGCAGCCGGCTCGGCCAGGCAATCGCATTCAGCCGTGTTCGCAAATATTCGGTGAAATCCCATTCACGCTCCACCAATCCGAAGCTGTGTTCTGCCGTAAAATAAAGCTGAGTTTCCCCTTGGACCTGATGTTTTTCTAACATGGCCCCCGCGCGGCCTATTTCTTGATCGATGCGTCGATAAGCATGACGTACATTTTCGTCATGATTGACGCCGCCCACCATTCCCGGAAACCGATACAGGACAACGTCGGTCTCGCGACGGAGCGCTGACGTAAACCACTGAAACGCCACATCGAGGGCTTCTTCAAAGTCGTCGCGCGTCGCGGGTGCCACCAAACGGCCGTGCATGTGGAAAAACGCTGGATCGCGCGTCAGACCACAACCGCGACCCAGCGGTGAAAAAATATTCACCGCCTGCCGTGAATATTCAAAAAGAGTTCGAACTTCTTTGGCCACATCGTAGTCCATGGCGTAACCGCCAAGGCCTTGATAATCGCGAAAGCGCTGCAGCGACAAGACACGACCTTCCGGGATATGACGATCAAACCAGGTGATGCCGGGGATATCGCAGGTACCTGGGAAACAGCCCGTGGTGAGCGGCGCCACGGCGATGCCTGCGGCCGAAGGAAAACAGGAAGTAGCCCCGGACATGCCCCCCAGAGCCTTGATGCGCGCCAAATTCGGCAAATCGCCGCGATGTAATAATTCGTGAAAGACGTTGGTTTCGATGCCCTGCATCAAAAAAAGAACAATGCGCTCAGCGCGCGAGCGCGAGCGATCATAGCCATAGCGTGCCCGATCCCACAGCGTTTCCCGACCTTCGACCGTCGTCAGTTGGTGAAGGATTTGAGGCAGACTCTCTTCGCCTTTGAGGTCCTGGCGATCGAGTTCGTTCATGACAAAAACCATGCGATAGGCGCCAGTTACGTTGGTCATCACCGCCAACAGTAAGAGCGCCGCCATGACCAGAAATGGAGCTTCAATTCCCAGCGAAGCAAAGACGGACGTGACTATGGGCTGAAAGATCGACGCGACCCCCAGGTAGACGATGCGCTCGGCGCGCTGCATGGAGCCACCCTTGCAGCACACCCCCACGGATTCGCCGCGGGCCTTGGCGTAACTCACCAGGGTCGATCCGATGAGCGCCAGCATCACGAGGAAAAGCATGATATTGTTATTGCGAAAATAAAACGCCAAACCCGTATAGCAAATACCTTCGCTCCAGCGATCGAGCGTGGAATCGAAAAACGCCCCGGAGCGTGTTTCGCTGCCGGTGAGCCGTGCAACGCGACCATCAAAAATGTCGAATGTTGCCCCAACGACCATGGCCCAACCGGCGTAGCCAAAATACCCTTTGGCAAAAAGGAAACCTGCGAGCGGTGAGAAAATAAACCCAATGCAACTGACGGCGTTTGGCCCCAGGCCTTGTCGGACAAAAAAGCGGGCAACGGGATCTGTCCACCAAATCCACCATTCGCGGAAGAATTGATTCAAAAATTTCGATTCATGGCGGCGAGCCGCATCGTGGGCTTGATGTCGCTTTGGTCCACCCGTCGCAGCATAATAGGCAATCGAGGCGAGAAAAAACAGATTGACGAAGAGGAGCGGTCCGAACGCGATCCAGAAAGAATTGAAGACAATAAGAGCAATGGTCATAAATGGTACCTGAACGAAGGAAGGATCCCTGGAAGCCAGGGATCCTTCTCATGCGCTCGGGATCACAACGCAATATTAAAATCTCATACCAGCTTTCAGTCCGATCGTATGCACCATGAACGTGTCGTCGCTATCAAACACCGCATAAGAGCGATAGGTCGGGCCGACAAAAAACTCGTCGTTCCAGAGGTATTCCGCATCGAGGCCGAAATTCAAACCAAAGACGGTATCATCGGCAGATAAACCGGCGATACTTGCAGAGGTAACAGTTGGCCCCATGCCGAATGCCGGTACGATACGCCAGTTCTCATCGCCCCACGGCAGGACGTATTTGGCTTTCGCATGGAACGACAGCGCAAAGGTGTCGTAACGACCGCTCGCAGTGCCAACTTTAAATCCAATCGGAATGAACGCAAAATCGAATCCGCCGTAGAGAAATTCCCAGAGCTGTACGTCAGCATCGAGCCCCAGTGCAAAGGTCACATCATCAACATCAACGCCCGCGGTATTGAAGTTCGTGGGAAAGGCCACACCAGCATGCAAACTGACATCGATTTCGTGATCGTCCCAGGTCTCGCCCGCACCGCCAAAAGCCTGCACCTGCGAACCTGCCAACAACGAAAGCACCGCGACCAACACTGCTATCTTTTGTTTCATATGAGCCTCCCTGCCTGCCGGCAGGCAGGCTTGGTTAAGTTACGGCCCGCATTTATAATGATTTTCAATGCGATGGCCAGCTTTTTTAAAGAGAAAAACAAAGCCCCGTGGAGTTAACCACGGGGCTTTGCACATCAACAACCTCGTCGCGTATGCAGCTTAGAAGTTGTAAGCAAAAGCGAGCGCACCACCGAAGTCATAAGACTTGAGGCCGCTTGTCGTATCTTTCACCCAATCAAAGCGACCTTCGAGCTTGACTTTGGCACCATCAGCAACGGCGTAAGCTCCACCGAGGGAGATTTCGTTGCTGTAGCCCATAAAGCCCAAGAACTTGTTGGTTGCTGCAGCAGAGGCCGCGGCCAAGTTCGAGAAGTCAAACTGCTTGGTGAAGGCGTAACGGAGCGTACCATCCCACACATCGCTGAAGGCGTAGTGGAGGTTCAACAATCCACCGAGGATTTCAGCATGCGGAGCACCGGCAACGCCAGAGTCACGACGGAAGAGGCCTTCGCCACCGACCGCGAATGATTCATTGACCCACCAGTTCCAATCGATGTCACCACCAAAGGTCAATTTCTTAGTATCGCCTGCGGATTCAAAGCCAGCGAACGGGCTTACGCCGATGGTGGATTCATTGCCTTCTTCACCCCAGTTGAAACCGAGGCGCATACCAGCAGACGGACGCGTCATGGCTTTACCAGACGCCGACATGTCATCGCCGTTAGCAACTAATCCATCACCAATCGTGTTGACGACGTAGAAATGAAGATCAACGCGATCATTGAACGCGTAGTAGAGCTTGGCGCCCGTGGTGTTCGATGGACGTGCACCTGAACGAATGAGAGCCGTCTTGGAGATCAAGTCATTGTCCGTGGTGTCAACGGATTCAAAACCCATCGGGGTGTTGAAGCGACCGACCAAGAATTCCACGCCATTGCCGAGCGGCAGGTTTGCCGTGGCATAGGCCTGTTCCACGCGGATGACGTCAGATCCAGCAACGCCACCGAGACCAGTTGCGCGACCGAAATCGAGGTCCGTGCGGATGCGGATGTTTTCACCGAACGACTTCATGAAATCAACTTCAACTTCGTCCAAGAAGAAAGCGAATTGGTTCTGTTTTCCGGCCTGGGCGCTGCCGAGGTACTGGCCAAGCACGCCATAGGTGGAAACTTCATCCGAGTTGCCAACCATGCCAGCGGCAGTTGACGTTACTCCAGGATGGGCATTGCTGAACTGATGCTGATAACCAAAACCAGTAACCACGTGACCAGAGGCTTCAAAACCACCGGCGACAAACTTTTCTTCGGCCTGAGCGGACGTTGCGAGAGCAACGACGGCCAGCGCGAGTGCTAAAGTAAAAAATTTCTTCATGTTGGTTCTCTCCTTTATTCCGTAGAGTCGAGATGGACTATCCAACCCTTCTCTGTTGTGACTTAGTTACAACGTGCTTCTCACAGATCGGTCGATTTGGAGAGACACCCCCTTTCGTGACCAGATTTCCGCGAGGAAAATGTTATTTCGTGGTGGCGGAATATAAAGTTCTTGATCGAAGGTTGCAATACAAAATGCCTGATTTGAAAGCGAAAAAGTATAATATTTTTCTTGACCCAAAAAATGAAACCACATAGCGGAAATTACTCATGATTCTTTCGCAAAAAAATGGCCACATCCTCGTCGTCGACGATGAACCAGAAGTTCACACCATGCTGGGGAAGATGCTTCGCCGTGAAGGCTACACCGTCGCCGACGCTTACGGTGCCGACGAAGCCTTTCATTGCATCGAAGAACAAAAACCAG
>JACQOX010000001.1 GCA_016202335.1 Deltaproteobacteria bacterium | reverse complement strand
CAAGTGAACGATCGTTCACTCATGATGGATTCATGAAAGATGAATCCCCAATTGATCCCTATCGCATCGACATTCTGCGGCGTTTTTACCGCGCCAATCGCCGGATGCCGACCTATTCCGAGTTGGCCCGGGTGTTTGGTTACCGGTCAAAAAACGCTGCCTTTCGCTTTGCCAAAAAACTCGTCGACGAAGGTTTTGTGGAAAAAGACGCCACGGGACGTCTCGTCCCCAAGGGGAAACGGCTTGGATTACCGCTCATGGGCTACGTCCAAGCCGGTTTCCCCACCCCTGCTGAAGAAGCCTTCATGGACACGCTTTCGCTCGATGAATTCCTGCTTGATAAACCAGAACATTCCTTCCTCCTCAAAGTAAGCGGCGATTCCATGATCGAAGCCGGGATTATGGAAGGCGATTTGGTCGTCATCGAACGAAGTGCCCACGCCAAAAACGGCGACATCGTGCTCGGCTGCGTCGACAATGAATGGACGCTCAAATATTATTTCAAGCGCGGAAACGACGTGGAACTCGTGCCCGCGAATCCAAAATATCCCGTGATTCGCCCTGAAGGAGAACTGTCCATCGGCGGCATTCTCAAAGCCGTCATGAGAAAATATTAAAAGGAGGAACCATGAAATTATGCAAACGTACGGTCACTTTCATCAAACACGCTGTCTTTGGCATTCCGCCAAGAAGTTATCGCTGTAGCCTGCACTTCTCTTCGTCCACCCAGTGTTGGAGTCCCATTGCATGGCGACATTCCGCTGGGTGGTGTGAAGTTCGAAATGAAGGAAAAGCATGGCCTGGGCGCGTTAAACAATGATAAGAGAGATTTCAGGAGATCATTTATGACACTTAAAATGACCTGGGAAGAAATGAAGAAGGCTTATCCGGATGAGTGGCTATTAATCGTGGATTACGAAAAAGATGATTCAGGGCATCTCATTGCTGGGATTGTATCTTGTCATTCAAAAGATAAAACCGAAGTTTTTAATTTTCCCACTCAGTTAAAGGGCGGCGCATTTAAGTATACAGGAGAAAGCACTTTCCCAAGCGGGTGGAGAAGCTATGCAGAACGTCACTGTTTTTGATCAATCGGCCAGATACATTTTCCTTCCCCTTCTTATCACCGGAAAAAATGGAGAGCCGTTTGAGTTTGATGCCATTTTAGACACTGGGGCTCCAAAAACAGAATTTTCTGATCAAGCTCTTCAACGCGCCGGTTTTCTTGAAAAAGCTGACAACGAGGTAACCCTCACACCCGGTTTATCCACACAAAAATATGGACAAATGATCATTCCACATCTCGAAGTTTGTTCCCAACAGATGAAAGACCTTCACGTTTATGTTTCTCACTTCGAAAAATCGTGGGGCATCGACGCCCTCATCGGCCTCGACTTCTTTCGTCGGTTCAAAGTAACGGTGAACTATTGTTCGCCGCTTCCGTTACCGGAGAAACTTCCTGGGAAAGACAAAATTTAATCGATGCCATCTATTTACAAATATCCCCTTACAAACCATTCCATAAACAGATTCGACGCGGCATGAAAAAGGATTGGTGCCGTGATGGAGCCGGTACGCTCGCGGAGGTAGCCAAAAACCAAAGCCGGAAAGAAGATGGAAAAATGCCACCACCGAAAGGTGATCGCCGAGTGCGCAAAGGCGAAGACCAGCGCGGTCACGATCCACGACCAGCCGAGTGACACTCCAAAAATATTCCAGCGTTTTTCAAATACCCGGTTGAGCGTCGACTGAAAATATCCACGGAAATAAAATTCCTCGGGCAGCGCCACGAGCAAGACTTGATAGGCCACCGCAGAAAGAAAACCCGGGAAGAGCGGCAGATGAAATGCGTCGAGGCCAACCACCCATTTTTGCCAACCCATGGCGACGAGAAAAAACAGGGGGAAGATCAGAAGAGAAGTCACCGCAAAGGCGGCAAGCCCTCGAAGCGTGTCGCGAGCAGAGCGATCCAGAAAATCAATCGGCCGCCTTTGTTTCCAGAGGACCAGAATGGGGACGTACAAAAAGAGAACGGCGATGAACGTGGAAAGCCATTCGTTGATGAAGGGAATCGAGCGGAGGCTAAAAAGAATTCGCGAAATTATGACAAGCCCAAGCGTGACAACGCCGAGTTCTACGAAAAGATTCTTTTGATCAGATCGTACCCTCATGAAGCCAGCCGATGACGTCTACTTCCATACCCCCACACTACAAGGCCCAAGACGAAAAATGCGATCGAAGCCAGCTGAGCGGTGGAGATCATATCGTTAAAATACAACATGCGATCGGCATCGCCACGCAGCAGCTCAATCGTCGAGCGCATGATCGCGTATAACATCAAAAAGATTGCGGCCGTTTGCCCATCGAAACGCCGGCGGCGATACACCAATTCTAAGACAACAAACAGGATGACCGCTTTCAGCATGAGGTAAATCTGCGTGGCATGCAGCGGTTCATTGGGATGAAAATAATAGGCCGTCGAACCAGGGTTGGTGAACGTCAGGTGAAAGAAAAAATCAGTGGGCTTGCCGTAACAACAGCCCACCAAGAGACAGCCTACGCGAACAAAGAAAAACACGATGGGCACGGCGAGAATCGTCACATCCACATATTCAAGGAAATTACGTTTCCGCCAGCGCAGATAAACAAACCACGCCACGGCGGACATCAGAATTGCGCCGATCGAGACGAAGCCACCTTCCCAGACGTGCAAGATGCGCCACGGATTTTCTAAGTAGTACGATGGCGCTTCAACGATCACGTGGAAGAGACGGCCACCGAGCACGCAGGCGATCGTCGTGATAATCGCCAAATCCAGGACGACCACCGGGTCTTTGCCGGCTTTTTCCGCCCGCCAAGCGCCGTAAAACGAAGCCACCAAGGAAGCGACCATCAGCATAAAAAAGAACGATGGAATCGCGAAGCTGCCGAGCTGAAAAAGAATAGGCCTCATGTGGTCTTCCTCCGAAACGAAGAAATGATAAGCAGAACCATTGCCACCGAGATCGCACTGTCGGCGACATTAAAGGCTGGCCACTCCAGCGGAAATGAAATGTGGTAACCGCCCATGGTCATATCGAACACGCGATCACCGAGATGAAAGCACAAGAAATCGACTACCGAACCGAGACGAATGCGATCGATCACGTTGCCGATGATACCGCCAAACAAGAGTGCCAGAGTGAGCGACTGGAGATGGTCATCAGCACGAAGCGATCGAAAATAAGAAATGAGAAAGAGAAACGCGATTGCGGCCATGATAAAAAAGAACGGCACCCGGAATCCCTCATGGGAACCCGCCAACATGCCAAAGGCCGCACCGGTATTTCGAAAATGAACAAGGTCAAAAAAAACAGGAATGATCGGAATCGCTTCGCCGAGGGACAGGCGCTGAACGACCAGCCATTTCGTCACCTGGTCGGCGATGATGATGAGGGGCGCAATGGTGAAAAGATATTTATATTTCGTTGGCATACCTTTGCTGCCTCGTTAACTTCCTTTTACGACCTTCGCACACCTGCCGCAGATCTCGGTGTGATCTCCATTAACACCAAGATCGGTAGCGAATTTCCAACACCGCGCACATTTTTGACCAGACGCCTGAAGAACCGAAACCTTGAGGCCAGGAATAGTTTCGCTGGTGAGCACATAATCCCCGCTCGGCGAACCAAATGCGACTTCTGAAACGATGAACACATCGCCAAGCTCCGTACCGAAGCTCTGCAAAAATTCCATCAAGCCTGCATCTGCTTCAATCACTACTTTCGCCTGCAGCGCATTGCCGATGAATTTGGCGGCACGCGCCGTCTCCAAAATTTTGGTCACTTCGCCACGGATCTGCATGAGCCTCACCCAACGCTCTTTGAGGTGGGCATCGCGATATTTCGTTTCAGCTTTTGGCAGATCGGTTAAAAACACCGACGTTGCGGCGCCGGATGTTTTGGGAAGATACTTCCACAGCTCCTCGGCCGAAAACGACAGGATCGGCGCCATGAGCCGCGTGAGACTTTCTAATATACGCCAAATGGCAGTTTGCGCGGAACGACGCTTCACGCCGGTCTTGGCTTCGGCGTAAAGGCGATCTTTGAGAATATCGAAATAAAACGCCGACAGCTCCACCGTGCACAAACGATTGAGCGAATGATAGATGATGTGAAAATCGAAAGATGCGTAGGCCTGCAGACAGCGTTCGACCACCTCTTCGACTTCGCCGAGTGCCCAACGATCCAGATCCAAGAGTTTGTCGTCGGCAACCAGATCGGTCTCGGGATGGAAGTCGTAGAGATTGCTCAAGACGTAGCGACAGGTATTGCGGATCTTGCGATAGGATTCGATCACCCGCGTCAGGATTTCCTCGGAGAACCGAATATCATTGCGATAATCTTCTGCCGCCACCCACAGACGAAGAATCTCCGCACCGTGCTGTTTGATCAGGTTTTCCGGTGGTACATAATTCTTGGCAGACTTGGAATATTTTTTCCCAGCGCCATCTACCACAAAACCATGCGTAAGCACGCTTTTGTACGGAGCACGCTGCCTGGTTCCAATCGACGTCAAGAGTGACGTGTGAAACCAACCGCGATGCTGATCGCTGCCTTCCAGGTATAAATCCGCCTGTCCACGAATGCCCTCGGCTTCAAGTACTGCGGCATAAGAAACGCCAGAGTCAAACCAGACATCGAGAATATCTTTTTCTTTTTGAAAGCGTTTGGCCTCGCCGCACTTGGGGCAAGAAAATCCTGGAGGCAAAAAAGCTTCGACCGGTTCCGCATACCAGGCATCGGCACCCAACTCATCGAAACGTTTGGCCGTCTGTTCCACGAGTTCCGACGTCGTGTGCGCTGTTCCGCACTTCTCGCACCGCACCGCGACGACCGGCACACCCCACAGACGCTGACGGGAAATGCACCAATCTGGCCTCGCCTCGACCATGCCCCCGATGCGGTTTTTTCCCCACGACGGGATCCATTCCACCTGATCAATGGCGGCCAGCGCTTTTTTGCGCAGGCCATGGGTGTCCATGGAAATAAACCACTGCTCTGTGGAACGGAAGATCAGCGGCCGCTTGCAGCGCCAGCAGTGGGGATACGAATGCGAAATATTTTGCTGATGCACGAGCGCCCCGCTCTGCGTCAGATTTTCGATGATCAGGGCATTCGATTTTTCGACAAAGATGCCAGTGAGCCACGGCAACCCCGCTTCTTCGGTGAATTTACCGGCATTGTCGACCGGCGCAAACACCGGCAGCCCGTAGCGGTGGCCTACTTCGTAGTCTTCTTGTCCATGGCCCGGCGCCGTGTGAACGATGCCGGTTCCAGTTTCCAAGGTCACGTGATCGCCGGTGATGATGAGCGACGTCCGATCGATAAAAGGATGGCGACACTGCTTGCGTTCAAGATCCGTGGCCAAGAAAGTCGCCATCGTCCCGAAAGAAGTTTTCCCGATGGCCTTCAAAAAGGGCTCGATCAATTCTTCGGCCACAATCCAGACTTCACCGTCGACCTTGATGGCGGCATAGGTGAATTCGGGATGCATGGCGAGCGCCAGATTCGCCGGCAACGTCCACGGGGTCGTCGTCCAGATGACCAGATAAATAGGTTCGCTGCCGAGCTTCCATTTGGCCCTCAACTCTGCGTCATCCAGCAACTGAAATTTGACGTAAATCGACGACGAGGTGCGGTCCGCGTATTCGACTTCGGCCTCAGCGAGCGCGGTCTGGCAGGAGGCGCACCAGGAGATCGGTTTCTTGCCTTGATAGATTCCGCCATTCGCCACGAATTTTCCGTATTCGCGGGCGATCGCCGCTTCATAGCCGTACGACATCGTCATGTACGGTTTTTCAAAACGGGCAAAAACCCCCAAGCGCTTGAATTCCGAGCGTTGGATGTCGATGAATTCTTCGGCGTGTTTGCGGCACAGCCGTCGTTTGGTGAGCGGATCAATGGTCGCTTTTTTGTCGCCCAATTTTTTATCGACTTCGAGTTCGATGGGGAGTCCGTGGCAGTCCCAGCCGGGCACGAATTCACAGCGTTTGCCGGACATGTTTTGAAATTTCACCACGATGTCCTTGAGAATCTTATTGAGGATCGTTCCCAGGTGAAGATGGCCGTTGGCGTACGGCGGTCCGTCGTGAAACACGTAGCGCGGCGCATTTGCTCGAGCTTCGATCATGCGGTGATAAATATTCTCCTTGTCCCACGCCTCGAGCAACGTCGGCTCCAAGGTCGGCAAATTGGCCTTCATGGGGAAATCAGTCTGAGGGAGATTCAAGGTCTGTTTGTAGTCTTTTTTGTCCGTACTCATGGGTTCAATCCAATGTTCGTCACGTTCGGTTCTTCATTTCGCAAAGCATCCGCCGTATAGGTGAGTATTTTTTGTTCTTCGAGTTCCGAAGATTTCAAGTTCACGGCGAGCGATTTCATGCGCGATCCGACGCGCACCAAAACTTTTTCACCTTCGGGGACGATCTGTACTTCGAGCTGGTGATAGGATCCCGTCGGCGCAAAGTCGCGTCGCTCAAAGAGCGGCAGGTAATGCGAATCCGATGTCGCGGGAACCCACGTCGTCTGTAAAACCCCCTCTTTCAAATCTTCCGAGGTGACGGAGTAGCCAGCGCGGTAGAGCGCCTTGCGGACCGCGACGTAGGCATCGTTGGCGGTCGTCGAAAAAGATTGCGAGGCATAATCGACCTTGGGCAGGACGCGGCCGACCAATAAAGGCTTGCTGCAGGACCCCGTAAAAATAACCATCAAAAGGATCAAAAGAATATTCATTTTAAATCGATTGTAGATGCGGGTCCTGCCACCTGCGGTTCCGTCCCCCCGCTGCAGCGGGGCCCCCCGGAACTCTCCGGCGTCACCCGCATTGTTCATCATCGCTTTAAAATGAATATTCATAAGTGTTTCCCTTCACTGATTTTCGGTGACCATTTCGCCCAATAAATAAACGCGCCGATGAGAAAGAGAATAAGGCTGATGAACTGTGACGTCGAGAGCCATGGGTCGATGATAAACCCGCGATCGAGGTCACCGCGGAAAATTTCGATGATCGAGCGGACGATGGCGTAGAGCATCACGTACGTCACAAAAATCTGGCCGTCGAATTTTTTACGCAGACGAAGCCACAGCAAGAATCCAAAAATGATGAGTTCGGCACCTGACTCCATGAGCTGGGTCGGATACAGCGGAATTCCCGCAGGCGCGCGACCCTCGGCGATTTCCGGAAAAATGACCGCGTACCACGGATGATCGTGCGTTGGCCGTCCGAAGCAGCAACCCGCAAAAAAACACCCTACCCTGCCGACGGCATGGCCAAGGGAAAGCGCGGGCGCCACGATGTCAAAATACTTGAGCACGCGCAGCCGGTGGCGATAGCAGAAATAGCTGCCGCCGATAGCAGCAGCGATAAAGCCCCCATAGAAAACAAGGCCGCCTTCCCAGAATTTAAAAAAGACCAAGGGTTTGCTGAAATAACGCGAAGGTTCAGCCACGTTGTGATACAACATCCGCGAACCGGCCAAACCGGAGAGGATGATCCAAAAAATGAGGTCGCTGGCCGTTTCTGGGTTGTCACCGAGTCGCTTCGATTCATAGCGCACCCAGAAATTGCCGATCAAAAAAGCAACCGCCACGAGCAGGCCGTAGGTCGCTATCGGAATACCGCCAAAGATCGGAATTTTAAACAAAATCGGGTGCATTTAGGGTGGTCTAAAGAAGTGAGAAAAAAATGTAAAGCTAGAGTTAGAACACGAAACCAGATCTGCTCATTTTGAGCCCATCAGAACGCTTTCAGCGTGAGCCTCCGCTTTTGGTGATCAATGCAGTAATGGAAATGACGGAGAAAATTGAGACCGAGAAGAGCTTCAACATTACGTTCGGGGCGAATACAGACAACTTCGAGGTCAGGAATGACGCATTCTGCGGAATGAATTAAGATTTTTTGCACCTTAACTTTGTACCCTTTTTCACTTCCTGCGGGGCTATGGACCGTCGCTGGCTCGAGGTATTCTTGAGATTTTTCTGTGTATCCCAAACTCTTCATAAGAGCAGGATCAACCATGGTTGTACTGGCACCGGTATCAATCAAAAAATTTACAATGCGTTGTTTTCGATCTCTATAAACCAACCCCGGAATAATAATGAAGTGGTGTTTCTGCTCTGGAAAGGGAATTTCAATCATCTCCAACAACTCGAATCATCCCACGCTCGCCGATGAGAGCTCCAAGGTCTCCAGTATAAATAACCGCGCATCGATCATATTTTGAAAGATCACAACGATTGAGAAGATGATCAAGATCTGAATCATGATCAACGACATTCCCCGACTCAACAACAGCAGGAGTAACTTCCGAGCTCTGTGGGTTGGCGATGACGACGTGCTCATTCGGATATTGTTTCTGTATTTGCTGCCAGCTTTGCATGGTCGACGTATAGCATTTTCATTTGAATGCATTCAATGGTTTTAAGCGTTCACTGATAAGATTTTCGCCTTGTGGCCTTATCCAAAATTTTCAGCCTCCACTTTGGATCAACAAATTATGAAAAACGTAGATGGCTCCATTTTCAAGTTTTACAGCGATATCAATATCGCCGTCATCGTCAATATCCCCATAACGGAGCTCTTTGATTTTTTTACCAAAAGCCCATTTGAACAAAAAGTTGCCCCCGCTAACACACCTTAAAAAATGCCCGCCATCCTGCGATAGACGTGGGCAGCCAAAATAATCTTTAGTGGCGTCATTATTGAGATCTGCTTCCCCTTCAAATTTTATCTGATCCACCCAGGTTGCCGTAGACAATTTTTGGAAGGCTTTCATCTCCGAAGCAGTTGCCTGTCCTGGTGCTCTTCTAAAGTTAATTTCTGCCATGTGTCCTCCCATAAAAAAGCCAAACTTTCTCAGTTTGTATCCGTTCAAAATGCTTCTATTCCTTGAATAGGGATGAAATCGCTGAAAATAAGATTTCTGCTATTTTGCATCTCACGTCGCAGATGATACTCGGGGCATGAGCTCGATATGGTTTCAAAATCACCCCGTTTCAGATTACCTCT
>JACQOX010000034.1 GCA_016202335.1 Deltaproteobacteria bacterium | reverse complement strand
GGGCCCAAGTTGTGGGCGAATTCGTGCAGCGCCGTCAAATCCACGGACCCCTGCGCATTGAAGTTCTTTCGCACCTCTTCCGCGAACATCAAATAAATGCGCGGCGCAGATTTCCCGGTGTAACTGGCTTCGATGTGGTTGCGATAGACGATCGTTCGATTGGAAGTGCACTGTTCGGTTCCATCGGGTCCGCATTGATTGGGCAGCGTCTGGCCGATGGTCGTTTGGTTCGCGCTGCGGGCGTCGCCGCTAAAGAGAATGACATCCACCACTTCCGGCATCTTCACCTGAACGTCGCGCGCTTTATAAGTTGCTGTCCCGATCCGTTTTTCAAACAATCCTTCCATGGCCTTGATGTGCGGGCGATAGGCTTCAAGCGTTTGACTTGCCACAGGATCCACGATCCCGATCTGGGCGTGATACCCGGCCTTCACATGGCAGTCTTCCCAATACTGTTCGTCCGCGCCGATGCGAACATAGAATTTGGATTCATGCGCCGCATCCAACCAGGCCTGATCGCTCTCATGAAATGGATTGAGGCCGTCGCGGAGCAAGGCTTCGGCTGCTTTGTCGAGATACGTGGCCAGCGGTTTTTCATTTGGCAATGCTTTGGCGAGCTCTGCAGCCTGCCGAAGTTCGGCAGCGGCCGGCTCCAGCGCACCGCGGTAGGCGACGGTAAACGGCTGTGCGACAAACCCCTTGTCGCCTTTCACGATCGCATAAAAAGGATTTAACAACTCGCGACCACCTTTGGTGAGCAGGTCGCAGCGGGCATTGCCTTTATCGTCAAAGAAGCTTTGCGGATAAAAACGCCGCTCCGACGGAAAGGTAGACATGGCGTTGCACAGCGGATCTTCGATGCCTTCGCACCACGGGGTCTGAAAGTGCCGCACAAACGCCGCATCCGTCGGGGTTCCGCGATTGATGGCAGAAGCATTGAGCTCCCAGGTGTTTAATTGAAGATGGTGCGCCTGTTCGATCAAGTTTCCAGCGCGCACGAGGTGCATCAACATCTTTTGTTCAGGAGCCGAAAGGTGCAATTTGGAATCCGAAAGTTGCGTGCGAATCGTTTGAATTCCGAGCTTCCCCAGTTCAGCCTGCAATAATTCCTGACGGCGAAGTTCGATGATCCTTCGGTAGCGGGCGTCAAAGAGCGCGGTGAACTTTTTCTTCGCCACGAAACGATCGAGATGATCGATCGCTCCGTCGCATGTGGCGACTTCATCTGAATCAATCACCTGCGCATGCCGTTCGTCCTTCATCCAGCACACGGCATCATAATAATAATACCGCGTGATGCGATTAAATTCATCACGAGCAATCGGCGGAAGACCAAGATAGCCCTGAGCAGAAGCGGCCATCGTCTCTCCAAAAACTAGCGTAGCAACAAGGATCACACTGAGAACAAAAAAATTTTTCATAATCTTGACTTCGCTCCTCTTTTGGGACAGAGACGCACGACTTTGCGGGAGTAGCTCAGTGGTAGAGCATCACGTTGCCAACGTGAGGGTCGCGGGTTCGAATCCCGTCTCCCGCTCAAAAGGACCCATTGGGTCCTTTTTCATTTCGTCTTCGTCTGCCTTATGAAACCCCAGACATAATCCACGCCGGATGCAATCGACAGCACCAGCGACGGCAACATCAACACCCAAGCTATCAGCCGCCATTTCACCCCGAAGAAGGGATAATGGATGAGTAACCCCACGATTGCCGACGAAATAAAAGCTGATTTGTATTTTCCAAGTTTGGACGCTGCGATGACGATACCCCGCTCAACCGCAATGGCACGCAGCGACGTGACGGTAAGCTCGCGACTTAAAAAGATGACCACGATCCAGGCCGGCAGACGGCCAAGCGGAATCATCATGATCATGGCAGTCAGAAAGAGGAGCTTATCGGCCAGGGGATCAATGAGTTGACCGAAAGCACTGATGACGCCGTATTTTCGGGCCAGGTAGCCGTCGATGACGTCCGAGATCATGGCCGCACAAACGAGCAGCGCGGAAAACAGCGACAGCATTTGATTGGCGAGCAGCGCTCGTCCGGTCGCCTGATCATTGAGCGCCATCATCACCACGACGATCAGCGGCAGCACGGCCATGCGGCCGATGGTGATGCAATTGGGGAGATTCAAAATTCGGGGATTCATTTTTTGGTTTATGACGCGTGCTCCATGCGATGTCAAAATCATTGTGTTCAATTCTCACCGTTGTTACGTGGAATTCTACGACATGGAAAAACGATTCAATACCCTCATCATCGGCAGTGGCATCGCAGGGCTTTCGTGCGCCCTTCGCCTGGCACAGCACGGCAGCGTGGCCATCATCACCAAACGCCAGCTTGGCGATACGTCCACGCAGTTTGCGCAGGGCGGCATCGCCGCAGTCATGGACGCCCACGATTCCATCGGCGACCATGTCCATGACACCCTCGCCGCTGGCGATGGACTCTGCCACGAAGACATCGTGCAACAGGTCGTGACCGAAGGGCCGGAGATGATCCGCCAGCTCATCAGCTGGGGCGTTACATTCACCAAGAACCCCACGGGTTCGCTTTCGCTCACCATGGAGGGTGGTCACGGCGCCAAGCGCATCCTTCACGCCGGCGACAGTACGGGAAAGGAAATCGAACGGGCGCTGATCGCAGCCTGCCGCGCTCACCCAAGCATCCAGCTCTTTGAATATCACAGCGCCATCGACCTCATTCCATCCCGAAAATGTTTACCAAGAACACCGGTCAATCGTTGTCTGGGCGCCTATGTCCTGAGTGCCGAGACAAGCGAAGTGGATTCTTTTGTGGCTGACGCCACGGTGCTCGCTACCGGCGGCGCAGGAAAAGTGTATCTCTACACCACGAACCCCGACGTCGCCACCGGCGACGGCATTGCCATGGCCTATCGCGCGGGAGCGAGCGTCGCCAATCTTGAATTTGTTCAGTTTCACCCGACCTGTCTGTATCACCCTTACGCCAAATCGTTTCTGATTTCCGAAGCCGTCCGCGGTGAAGGCGGACATTTGAAACTCATCTCGGGCGAGCGCTTCATGTTCAATTACGATCCCCGCGGCGAATTGGCCACGCGCGACATCGTGGCACGAGCGATCGACGCCGAGCTCAAAAAGACCGGACAGGACCACGTGCTGCTCGACATCTCGCATAAGCCGGCTGCATTCATCCGAGAACGCTTTCCGACCATTTATCAGAAATGTCTGGAGTTCGGCATCGACATCACCACCTCCCCCATTCCAGTCGTCCCTGCAGCCCATTATTTCTGCGGAGGTGTTGTCACTGATGCCCAGGCGCGAACCGACCTGCCAGGACTTTACGCCTGCGGTGAAGTCGCTTGCACTGGTCTTCACGGCGCCAATCGCTTGGCCTCCAATTCGCTGCTCGAAGCCGTCACGTTTGCGGCACGCGCTGCGGCAACCATTGCCGAGGAAACGGAATCACATTGCATTGCCGTGCCCCAGTGGAATGCCGAAGGCACTCGCCACAGCGACGAAGAAGTTGTCATCAAACAAAACTGGGATGAAGTCCGCCACACCATGTGGAATTATGTGGGCATCGTTCGATCGAACAAGCGGCTCGAACGCGCCAAAAAGCGCATCGATCTTCTGCGCGAAGAAATTCGGGAATATTATTGGAATTTCACTATCACGGCCGATCTCATCGAACTCCGCAACATCGCGCTCGTCGCTGATTTGGTGATTCAATCTGCACTCGCCCGCAAAGAAAGCCGCGGCCTGCATTACACGATTGATTATCCGGAGAAAGATGAAGCATTAAGGAAGGATACTGTCTTTTTTAATGGGAGAACTAAGGCCAAATAACGTTGACTCCCTTGGCCCTTAAGGCGGCGATTTGTGCGGGATGAATCTGAGGGTCTTGTTGAAGATCAACAGTATCTCCAGCACTTAGGCCCGGGTTGCTGATAAGGGGACCTATATCTGTGATAGGATTCTGGAACAGGGCAAGACTGCGCAAATTAATAAGACCCGAAAGCGGAGTTACATCTGAAATTTGATTACTTCCAAGAGTAAGAACGGTCAAGTTCGTCAGTGATGACAGGGGAGTCAAATCATAGGCTTGATGATTTGCATCCGCATAAAGAGTATTTAAATTAACCAATGCTGCAAGCGGAAACAAATCCGGCACTGGATTTTGAGCTATACTAAGAAAAGTTAACTGTGGGAGTGACATAACGGGGGTTATATCCGATACGAGGTTCTGAGTGAGCACTAGGTGAGTCAAATTGTGAAGATTTGAAAATGGGGTAATGTCCGAAATATTATTACGCCAAAGAACGAGTTCGGTTAAATGAACCAACGAAGCAAACGGTGTTACATCTGTTATGCCGTTGTTAGGAGATGGCTGGTTAAGATGAAACCGAGTCAGATTGACAAAACACTCCACTCCCAAAACATTTCGAGCTACTCCGAGAGAGGGGGAGGTTAATTGCAATTGACTGGTGCGGAGCGCGTCTTGGACTGTAATGTCGGCATTTCGCGGCCTCCCAAACGCATTTCTGAGTTGGCTCAAAAAACTTCTATCTGGGAATCTATCCGTAATGATTCCATCCCCATCCGAATCACAAGTACATATGGGAACTAGCTGAGGGTCAGTGGAGGGGCACATACCGGCGTCAGGTATTACACCTGAATCGGTTGCAATACCTGAATCTGTGACAACGCCTGAATCAGCTGCAACACCCGAATCGGTGACAACACCTGCATCCTGTGCAGCATCTTCGGGAGTTGCATCATACAAAGTTTCCGCATCGGGAAATTGTGTTTCCGAATCAGTGCTGATGCCACCATCTTTTTCTATCAAGACATCTGGCAATTGTGCAGCTGCATCTTGATGAGTTTCTTGGGCATCAATGGGTTGTACTATCGCAGTATCCGGACGTTGCATGTTGGAAGCATCTTGCTCAGGCGACGGATTTCGTGTAATGGGCCCCGGCTCAGCACATCCGAATGCACCAAACGCGGCAGCCGCTGCGAATGCAAAAACATCTATCTGATGTTCAGTGACTTTTGCGGAGAGAGGATTTTCAGCAGCGATCTTGGCAGCAATTTCTGCTCGCGCATATTTACCTGTTGGAACTACCCCTTCGCCAAATTTGTAAATGTAAACACCGGTATTTCGATGAATAAAATCTCGAAAGTCTTCATCATCGCGTTTCCCAAACCACACCGCCATTCTTCTTCCCCACGTATCATTATGCTGAAGTAAAGGATTGACAACTGTAGAAGGTAACGTCGGATTTTTCGATTGGTGAGGTTCGGATTGCAGCACGCAATCTTCAGGTGAGAAGAGATAGTTATCTGAATTTCTGACACGACATTGATTTTCTAATGGCATAAAAACCTTCCTTTATTTTATCTTCCACGTCACCTTCGATTCCCCGATGACACTCCACAGCGAAAGTGCTGGCGACGTGCCGAGATCGATCTTGGGAAATACGACGCGATAGGTTTTTGCCCAGCGTGAAAGATGCGGAAACATCACGAATTGATAAGGCGTGGTCGGCACAGCCTCAACCGATACCGGTTGAACCTTTTTCCCATCGGCGCCGATCAATTCAGCATGCCAAAATGTCTCGGCTCCAGAAGAAAACGCCTTGTAGTCGCTCTTGGAATAAAGTCCCATGAAGACTTCCCATCCTTTGGACTGCTGCGTTTGCTCGCCCGCAATCCAACGAGCAGCTTCCACGCTGTCCAACCTTTGCAGTTCAATGTGCTTGCGATCAAAGGTCTGGCGATAGTCGTCGGTGAAAAGCGTCGCATGCCAGAGGAGATTCGCGTCCCAGGTCTTGGCGTCGTAAATGCGCCCTTGCTTGGTCGCTTGACGAAGTTCCGAACGATAACTCTTGGCTGATACGTGAAAAGAAAAGAGCAGAGAACAGACCAAAACCACTACCACGAAAAATTTATGCATGGATCCCCCTGGAGTCGTCATCCTTCATTCATCAATGCTTCAATTAATTGTTTCTGTCGTTTCGACAATTTTTTTGGTGTCTTCACTTGAAACTGCACAATGAGATCCCCTTGCCCGCGGCGTTTATGCACACTTGGTAAACCATGTTCTGGCATTCGAACCTGATCACCGGTTTCCGTGCCCGCAGGAACTTTGACTTTGGCAGGACCGTTCAAGGTGGGAACTTCAATGGTGTCACCAAGTGCGGCCTGCGGAAAAGAAATGGGAATCTTGCAGTAGAGATCATCTTCGTGGCGTTCGAAGACATCATCTTTCTCAACATGAACTTCAACGTACAAATCTCCCGAAGGTCCACCACCTATGCCTTCTGCCCCTTCACCGCGCAAAACGAGCTGCATACCATCATCAATCCCCGCAGGAATTTTTACGGACAACTTTTTGGTTTGGCGAACGCGTCCAGCTCCACGACATTCACTGCAGGCTTTTTCAAGCCGCGATCCCTGTCCGCGACAGTGGGGACACGTTGACTGCAGCACAAAAAATCCCTGACGATGGGAAATATTCCCCGAGCCCCCGCAGGTCGAACAATTGACGCGGCTCGACCCAGGTTCAGCTCCGCTCCCTTTGCATACATCGCAGTTAACTTCTTTGGTGACGGAGATCGGTTTTTCGATGCCTTTCGCCGCCTCTCGAAACGCAATGGAAATATCGTGTTTGAGATCACTGCCAGCATAGGCACGGGCCCTTCCCCCACCTTGACGCGAGCGTGTGTTACCACCAAACCCGCCAAAGAATTCTTCGAAGAGATCACCGAATGACGAGAAAACGTCGTCAACACCGGAGAAGCCTTGGAAGCCCGTTCCATGGAGCCCTTGGTGGCCATACATGTCATACACTTTTCGTTTTTCAGGATCGGACAACACTTCATAGGCTTCGGACGCTTCTTTGAACAAAGCTTCGGCCTGGGTATCGTCCTTGTTGCGATCCGGATGATATTTGAGGGCAAGTTGACGATAGGCCTTTTTGATCTGAGCCCCATCAGCGCTTCGATCCACCCCTAAAAT
>JACQOX010000029.1 GCA_016202335.1 Deltaproteobacteria bacterium | reverse complement strand
TTTTTGGATGTCGGGCAGGGAGACGCTGCCCTGCTGCGATTCCCGAATGGCAAGAATTGGATGATCGACGCCGGGGGTTTGCGCGGTTCTTCCTTCGATGTCGGTGAAAAAATCATTGCTCCAGCGCTGTGGCGATCCGGCGTTTACAGCCTGGACCGTCTGGTCATCAGCCACCCCCACGTCGATCACTTCAGTGGGGCGATGTCGCTCGTGGAACTTTTTTCCCCGCGTGCATTTGTTTCTTCCGGTGTGGCACCTTCCGAAGAAGACGATGTGTTGTGGCGAGAACTCCTGAAGCTCCTTTTGCAAAAGCACATCAAACAAGAAATGATCGCCGTACCTTATCCCTCCTGGCAGGAAGGGGAGATCAGTATTCGCTTACTACATCCTCCCGAATACGACGTCCGATTTTTGGATCCCAACGAAGGCTCGCTGGTACTCTCGATTCAGTATCAAGATGTTCGCGCGTTGTTTATGGGAGATGGCGGCTTGCTGGCCGAAGCCATGCTCAAGAAATCAATCGATCGGCATGACATCCTCAAAGTGGGACACCATGGCAGTCGAACATCGACGGGATGGGAGTTTTTGGCAGAAGTGGATCCGCGGATCGCGATCGTTTCCGTCGGCGCCCAGAATCGCTATGGTCTCCCCGATGAAGAAGTCTTGAAGCGACTCAGTCGTCACGGTGTGGAGGTGTATCGAACGGATCAGGATGGAGCCGTGACGATTACGACGGATGGAAATAGGATAAAATCGAAATTGTCATCCCCGAGCGTTCTTATTGGGGATCTCATGTAGGGGCACGTTGCAACGTGCCCCTACTCGCGATGACCCCTTAAGATCCTTCAGGATTTTCCCACGAGATAAATTTCCAGCCGAGTGATTTCTTTTCGAGCGTAGCTGAAATTTTGCGTAGGTCGCCATTCTTCAAGGTGATGTAGGCCTGCACCGCGATCAGGTGTTTGCGGATTTCCTGTTGATCGATGATCTCGACCCCTTTGATGCCGTGCATTCCAAAGGAAGTGGTTGGATATTTTTTGGCGTAGCGTTGGAAGAAATGGTGAATCGCTCGTTCAGAACGTTTTTGCGTCGGCATGCGTCCGGCACAAGCCGATGCCATCAGAAAACAGCACAAAATCAACGTCAGTCGGGAAGTTTTTTGGACCATGGCAGGTGTCGCTACTGAGTCTTGTTTCAGGCTGCAAGATTATTTTTTAGGAAGCGCCATGCTAAAAAGTTTCGGAGCTTCGGCCGCGACTTCATAAGCTGCCAAAAATTCAGCGAAGAAATTACGCGAAGCAAAGCCATAGGCAGGGTGCTGATAATTTCTCATGATGGTGGCGATGTCTTTGGTGCCGAGTTGTGCGACTGCGTGTTTGAGCCTTCCACGGCCGGCGTTGTAGGCATTGATCGCCAATGGCCAGGATCCGAGTTCCTGGTAATTGTGTTTCAGCAATTTTGCGGCTGCAATCGATGACGCTATGAGGTCGCCACGCTCATCGACGTGTTTGTCGACCCTCAGCCCATAGTTTTTCGCCGTGCCTTTCATAATCTGCCAGATGCCATAAGCCCCCACAGCTGAGTGAGCCTTTGGATTGAACATGGATTCAACAAAGATGAGCCGGGTCAATTCTTTCGGCAGGCCCTGTTGTTCGAAAATCCGTTCAATGGAGCCGAGGCTCAACTGCGAGCGCTCAATGCCGGCGATGAATTTATCCTTCTGACCGGTTTGACCGCGGACGCGATCCATGGCCGCCAGGAATTCGTTTTTTCTGGTTGGCACTCGCAGGAAGAGCTCGCGAATGCGCTGTTCGTCAGGAGTAAGAGCTTTCTCGCCTTGGGCCAATCGAAAGAGAGTATGTTTGATGCGATCTCGGACGCCGTCGACGGCTTCTTCTTTGGCGATGATGCGCGCGCGATCAGAAAGGGTGGCGTCTTTGAGAATGGGAGACAGGTCTAAAACAGTATAGACGATGTCGAGATGAAGCGAGTCGTGCATGACCACGTGATTGCCGTCGTATTCGGAATAAACGCTCTTCCAAAAATCCACAGCGGGTCGGAGACTTTTATCCGGATTTAGCCATGCAAGTGATTGCAAACTCTTTCCAATCTCTCTTAAAGGACCGGCAGGCTGTTCCGCCGGGTCTTTGACTTTCGAAGGTTTGAACATGGTTTGCTGTACAGTGGATTCTTCAATCGGATGCTCAACAATAGCCGCCAGCAGGGGATTGTCCTCCATCGTGGTTTGTTGGTGGTCAACACTGGCAGCTGGATCAGGTTGTGGTTTCGCCGGAGATGGCGCTTTCGTATCGAGTTTTTGTGGCAGGTAGATGGCGATGAAGACCAGAAATCCGAGGGTGATGCAGATGGCGACGGCGATCTGAATCAATTTTTGTTCGCGGCTCAACATATTAAAAATATTACCATAGATTGCGATCGGCCTAAAGAATGATTTAGCTTTCGCGATAAAAATTATCGCGTCATGAGGTCGACGATTTTCATCTCTGCTTGGTGGGCTTCGGGCAAGCTAACCTTCAGGCCATTGGCCACAATGACAAAGGCACCGGGATGGCCATTTTTCAGAGGTAGATAGCCAGCCAGCGAAACCATACCTGCCAAAGAGCCAGTTTTGGCACGAATTTTACCAACCAAATGAGGATAGGAATTCCAGCGATGCATGGTTCCGTCGATGCCCAGGAGAGAGAGCGATGAGGTTAAATCCGGGCCGATGGCGAAATCGCGCGCCGATGCTGTCAGCACTTTTGCGAGTTGGCGGGCGGTGAGGCGAGTCTCGTCGGAAAAACCAGAACCGTTTTCCAGCGTATAGCTTCCTTTGGCGACGCCCATGCTTGCCAGATAATCCTGCAGGACGCGTACACCTTTTTCGGTAGTCCCAGGCTCGCCGAATTTCACTGCGCCCATATGCTGCAGCAGCATTTCAGCGATAAAATTATTCGAAAACTTATTCATGTCGCGGATGAGCAAACTGAGCGGTTTGGATTCTTCCACGCTCATCGCATAGGCATTGGCAGGCACGGTGCCGCGACGAACAGTGAATTTCCCCGTGATCCCATGCTGTTTGAGCAGTGTGCCGAGGACTTGGCCGGCGGACATGATGGGATCATCGACGTTGCGATACACCGCACGATCGCCTCCCGAGCTGACCACGACGGAATTGAAGTTCACGGCGAAGGCCGATGTTTTGGCCGCATAGGCGCGACGGGCGTTGTCATTTTGACGAGGGTAGCTGTGGGATGCGAAAAACGAATCGTCGATAACGATGTCGCGGTCGATGTGCTTGAGCCCACGGCGTTTCAGGTCTTTCACCATCCGCCACAGCAGTTCATCCACCAAAAAGGGATCGCCCTCACCTTGGACGTAAAGCGTGAAGACGTGACCCTGCTGCGGCTTACGGTCGGTGAAGAAACGTGTTGTCACCCGATAATCGCTGCCCAGGTATTTGAGCAGGGCAGCAGACGTGACGAGTTTGGTGCAAGATGCTGGATTCAGCAGCTTGTCGGCATTGATGGCCACAAGCTCATCGCCGGTGAGTACATCGACCAGCATGACCGCTGTCTGCCCACCCTGAAAGGGTTTCAGCGCGGCGATCTTTTCGATGGCCGATTCATCGACGGCAAAGGCGAGTGAAGGGATGAGCAGAAAGAAAAAGACAAGGAAGCGAATTGACATCATAGCCTCGAGCCCGTACTTGATTTCTCTCTTCGGTTTCAAGGAGATTTTCGTGATTCGTTTGATGACGGCTCTATTTCTTCTTTTTCTTCTCAGTTGTTCGACGGCCTCGTCGCAAAAAATGGATACATTGGTGGTGGCGATCCCTTCGAGTCCTGGTTCGCTTGATCCGCGTTTGGCCAACGATGCCTATGGGCAAAAAATCAATCAGCTGATCTTTCGCGGGCTTTTTCAAAAAGATGAACACCTCAATGTCGTTCCCGATCTGGCCGCGCGCCTGGATCAGCCGTCGCCCACGACGTACATCGTGACGCTGCAAAAAGGTGTTCGGTTTCATGACGGTTCAGAGCTCACGGCCGATGACGTCGTCTACACCATCCGCTCTATTTTGGACGGTGAGGTGCTCTCGCCCTTTAAAGAAGCTTTTGCGCGCGTGAAGACCATCATCGCCATCGATCGCACTACTGTTCGCATCGAACTCACGGAACCGTACGCACCATTTTTAACCTCGCTGTGCTACGGCATCGTACCGCGGCAAGCGGCAACGAAGCTTGGTCAGAACTTTGGACGACAGCCGATCGGTTCCGGGCCCTATCATTTCGTCCGCTGGGTCGATGAAACCGCTATTGAACTCGAGCGTCATGAACCGGTGCATGACGCCCGGCCGCCACATCTGTCATTTCGGATCATTAAAGATGACAATACCCGGGTGCTCATGCTGCTCAAAGGCGAGATCGATTTTGTGATGAACGCCGTGCCGCCAGTTTTGCTCAAACGCATTAAAGATGAACCACGGCTGAAGTTGGACACGTCCGAAGGCATCACCATGTCGTATGTCGGCATGAACCTGGAAGATCCCATTTTGCGCGATCGCCGCGTTCGCCAGGCCATTGCGCTGGCGCTGAATCGCAATGACCTCATTGCGTACCGTCGCTACGGCTATGCCTCCAAGGCGAATTCGCTGTTGGCGCCCACGAATTGGGCCTATGCGCCAAATCTCCCGCAAATCGGCTATGATCCTGCACAGGCGAAGCGGCTGCTCGACGAAGCCGGTTTTGTCGATCCTGATGGGGATGGTCCGAAAAAGCGTTTCACGCTGACGTTCCGGACGTCAACGGCCAAGGAGCGCGTGGATATCGTGCGCATGATCGCCTTGCAACTGGCCGACGTCGGCATCGGCATCGACATCCTGTCGTATGAATGGGGAACTTTTTTCCGCGACATTCAACGCGGCAATTTTCAGCTCTATTCGCTCCAGTGGGTTGGGGTGACGGAACCTGATATCTATTATGACGTCTTCCATTCTTCGCGTTTTCCGCCGGCAGGCCTCAACCGCGGCAAGTACGCGAATGCAGAAATGGATCGGCTGGTGGAAGAGGGAAGGCGGAGCCTGGATCCAGAACAGCGAAAAAAAAGTTACGCCAAAATTCAATCGATGCTCTTGAGTGATGTCCCCGTGATTCCACTTTGGTACGAACAGAACGTGGCGGTGATGCAAAACAATATTTCGCAGGTGCATCTTCGACCCGATGCATCGTTTATGATCCTCAAAGACGTGGTGAAGCAATGATGTCCTATCTCGCTCGCCGATTGCTGTCGCTCGTTCCCGTGCTCTTCGCAGTGTCGACGCTGGTCTTCGCGCTGTTGCACCTCATGCCCGGAGATCCTGTTGATCTCATGCTTGGCGAGCAGGCGCTGGCGATTGATCGTGTGGAGCTCACCCAGAAACTTCACCTCGATCAACCTCTGATGACGCAGTACGTGGGGTTTCTCAAGGGCCTGGTCATTGGGGATTGGGGAACATCGATCTTTGACGGCCGGCCGGTATCCAAGCACATCGGCGATCGCTTCGGTGCGACCTTGCTTTTATCCGTGTGCGCCATGTGGTTTGCCATCGCCATTTCCATCCCCGTTGGGATTCTGGCCGCCCGGAAAAAAGGAAAAATGCTGGACTCACTGGCCATGTTTGTTTCGTTGGTGGGCATTTCGCTGCCGAATTTTTGGTTGGGCCCAGTGCTCATCCTGATCTTCTCAGTGAAACTGGGTATCCTGCCGTTTGTGGGCAGAGAACATTTGGCATCGCTTCTGCTCCCGTCCATCACGCTCGGTGCGGCGCTCGCGGCAATGCTGTCACGCATAACGCGCTCGTCGATGCTTGAGGAGTTGCATCGCGAATATATCACGACCGCGCGTGCCAAGGGTGTTCGCGAATGGAAGGTCGTCACCAAACACGCGCTTCGCAATGCGTTGAATCCGGTGATCACGGTGATTGGCCTGCAGGTGGGAACGCTGCTCGCGGGAACGATCGTGACGGAAAAGATTTTCAGTTGGCCGGGTATGGGATCGCTCTTGCTCGACGCCATCCATCGCCGGGATTATCCCGTGGTGCAGGGCGTGATTCTCGTGAATGCGTTTATTTACGTAGTGGTGAATGCGTTGACGGATATTGCCTATAAGATGACGGATCCTCGAGTGGACCTTTAAGTATGACGTCTATGACGACAAAAATTGGTCTTATCCTTATAATTCTTCTGAGCCTCGTGGCTGTTTTCGCGCCATGGATTGCGCCCTATGATCCTGCGGCATTTGATCTGCCGAATGCGTTTGCCGGTCCGTCGGTGCTGCACTGGCTCGGCCAAGACGCCGACGGACGCGACATTTTGTCGCGCATCATCTTCGGCACGCGCACCTCGCTCGGCATCGGCGTGGTTGTGACCGCCATTTCGCTCATCGTCGGTTCTGGCTTAGGGCTCTTCGTCGCCATGCAGGGAAAGTGGTGGGACCGCATCTTTCTGTTCGTGTCCGACGTCTTCATGGCTTTCCCGAGCTTTCTTTTTGCCATCGCCATCGCGGCGTTTTTGTCGCCCTCGGTCGCCAATGTGATTTTGATTTTGGCGCTCAAAGGCTGGGTGAGTTACGCGCGGCTCATCCGCGGTCAAGCGCTCAGCTTACGCGAGCGCGAGTTTGTGGCTGCGGCGAAATCGATCGGCGCGAGCGACACCCGCATCGGGCTCAAATACCTTTTTCCGAACATGCTGGGCACGATTGCGGTGAACACCAGCTTCGGCATGGCAGGGGTGATCATCATCGAATCCTCGCTGTCGTTTTTGGGACTGGGAGTGCCGCCGGGGACGCCATCGTGGGGTGGCATGCTCGACGAAGGCGTCCAGTATCTGCTGGTGACACCGACGCTGTCGATTTTCCCTGGCATCTTTTTGATGCATATGGTTTTGGCGTTTAACTTTGTGGGTGATGGGTTACGCGACCGCTGGGCACCAAGAGGGAGATAGATTAACCAGTAACTGACAGTCAGTTACTGGTCGTTTTTGATGAAAACAAGCATTGGTCTCATTTAAAAGAACTTGGGAAAGTTTGCTGACCAATAACTGACAGTCAGTTATTGGTCATGTGGTGTGGGGTGACTTTATGCAGAACGACATTGGACAATTGATGATGGTCGGCTTCGAAGGCACCGAACCTTCGAAAGATTTTTTACACTTTTTGAAAGAGGGCAATATCGGCGGTGTGGTCCTTTTCAAACGCAACATCAGTTCGCCGCGGCAGCTCCGCGGACTGGTGCAAAAACTTCAAGAGAGCGTGCGCACGCCGCTTTTTATCGCCGTGGATCACGAAGGCGGTCGCGTGTTTCGCATGCCCAAACCGTTTACGTCCTATCCCCCCATGCGCGAGCTTGCCAAGCTGGCCGAAAAAGAAGGGCCGGAATGGGTGTTCAGAATCGGTCTGCAGATGGCCAAGGAGCTTCGCTCCTGCGGAATCAATATCAACTTTGCTCCGGTCTTGGATGTGGCCACCAATCCGTTCAACCCCATCATCGGCTATCGCGCGTTTAGCTGCGATCCCCATGTGGTCGCTAAGCTCGGTTGCCAACTTATCGCCGGCCTTCGCGAAGGTGGTGTCATGGCCTGCGGAAAACATTTTCCGGGTCATGGCGACACCAATCACGACAGCCATTTCACGTTGCCGATGCTTTCCCACACGCGCAAGCGTTTTGACCTTTTGGAATTCATTCCGTTTCGTCAGGCGATTGCTGAGCAGGTCCCGTCGATTATGACGGCGCACATTCGGATTCCGCTGCTTGACGACCAAGATCCCGCCACGCTTTCGCGGCTCATTGTGACGAATATTTTGCGGCGTGACCTGGGTTTTTCGGGACTCATCGTGACCGACGACCTGTGCATGGCAGCGATCGCAGAAGAGATGACCATTGCCGACGCGGCGGTAAAATCGATCCAGGCCGGTTGCGACGTGGTCCTGGTGTGTCAGGGATTTTCCGAGCATCGGCGAGTTTTCGAAAGACTCCAAGACAGCTTCGCCCAGGGCGAACTTCACGCCGGTGAAGTCGAAGCCTCGCTCGCTCGTCTTCAGACGCTGAAAAAAATCTATTGTCGACCGGAAGTCGATTGGCCGCCGGTTTCGGTGATTGGCAAGTAGGGGCGGGTTCTAAACTCGCCCTCATTCAAATCCACCCGCCCTGAATATTGCAATGTCCGGCCAAAATAATCGGGCAGGTTTGGAACCTGCC
>JACQOX010000028.1 GCA_016202335.1 Deltaproteobacteria bacterium | reverse complement strand
TGTAGGGGCGCAGCATGCTGCGCCCGGCCCCATCTTTCGCTCGTAGTCTATGTAAATGGATGAGCGCGAGGGATGGGGATTTTTTATTACTTGTGAAAAATATTGCCTTTTTGGGGCGGTTAGCACAGAAAAACTCAATATTTATTCGGTTTTCCGCCTTTTTGGAGCTACTCGCATGCGTCTTAAATCCCTTGAACTCATCGGTTTTAAATCTTTTGTCGATCGGACCGTGATCCATTTTGAAGAAGGGGTGACCGGAATCGTGGGACCAAACGGCTGTGGGAAATCAAACGTAGTCGACGCCATCCGCTGGGTGATGGGAGAAATGTCGGCCAAGCACCTGCGCGGTTCCGACATGCAGGACGTCATCTTCAACGGCTCGGAAACGCGGCAGGCTATGGGCATGTCGCAGGTCTACCTGACGTTTGATAACAGCGATGGCCGAGCTCCGGCCGACTTTTCAAAATACAATGAAATCCAGGTTGGTCGCCGACTCTACCGTTCTGGCGAAAGCGAATATTTTATCAACAAAACGCCGTGCCGCTTGAAGGACATCATCGATCTTTTTCTGGGAACCGGCGTGGGCACCAAGGCCTATTCCGTGGTGGAGCAGGGGATGATCGGTTCGATCATCACCGCGAAGCCCGAAGATCGCCGTTTCTTCCTGGAAGAAGCGGCTGGCATTTCCAAATTCAAATCCCGAAAAGAAGCGGCGCTGCGCAAGATGGAAGCAACGCGGTCGAACTTGGCGCGCCTGAACGACATCGTCGCTGAATTGCAGCGTCAGATGAATTCTTTGGGTCGACAGGTGAAAAAGGCGGAACGCTTTCAAAAACTTTCCGAAGAACTGCGCGGCCGTGAACTGGCGGTAGCGGCGACGCGGCACCGCAAACTGCGGGTAACGTTTGAACAGCTGGAAGCCGAGCACGCCAAACTTCAGGAAATCGAAGCAGGATCCAATGCCGAACTCGCTGTCCATGAGACGCGCCTGGAAGAACACAAGTTGGCCATCGCTTCGTTGGAACGTGAAGTTAGTCAATCCCAGGAAGAGCTCTATGCAGTGCAGAATTCCATCAAACTTCATGAAGCTTCCATCAATCACGCTGAAAAAGAGAAACAGGCCATTGCCGATCGCAGGGTGATCGCCACCAAGGAATGTGAAGAGTTAAAAGTTCGCGTGTCCACGTTTCTCGAGCGCATTGAAACCATGAATCAAGAGAAGCTCACGGCAGACATCGAACTGGCGTCGGCGAGCGAATTGGTGCAGGGCAAGGAAGCGAATGTCGCCGCGCTCAAGGAAGCGCGTCTGGAAAAAGTGGGTGCCTGCGAAGAAAAACGCAAAGACTGTTACGGCGTGGCGAATACCATTTCCCAGGTGGAGGCAAAGATCGAAGGCCTTGCATACCGTGAGCAGGACATTGCGCGACGCCAAGAGAGGCATCAAGAAGCCATCACTCGATGCGAAGCTCAAAAGATAGCCATTGAAAAAGATTTAGAAGAGCGGGGTGCTAACATCGCCACCGTGAAGCAGTTTTCGCTGTCGATGGGGCAAGAGGCGGAAAGCCTGCACTCCACGCTTGAATTGCAGCAGGAAAATCTTTCAAAATCAGATGAAACGCTGGCTGAACGGAGGGCCCGACTGCAAGACCGTGTTTCGCGCCATCAGTCGCTTGCGGAAATTCATAAAAACCTGGAAGGATATCGCGACGGCGTGCGCGCTGTCTTGAAGCGCGCGGAAAAAGAAAGCCGCGGTGTGATGGGCACGATCGCTGATTTCATCGATACAACCCCCGAATATGCTCGTGCTGTCAGCGCCGCCCTCGGCGACCGACTGCAACACGTTGTGGTTGCTTCACATGAAGCCGGCATGGAAGCTCTGGAATATTTAAAGACCAATGCCTTGGGCCGCAGCAGCTTTATTCCCATGGGGCTTCCGCATGTGGCGCAGCAGCATGCGATTCCCAAGGGCGATGGCATCCTCGGCAGGTTGTTGGATCATGTGAAACTCGATGAAGGTTCGGAGGACATGGGGCAATATCTGCTCGGTGATTGCATCTTGGTGACCGATCTTTCCACTGCGCTTCGGACCTGGAAGGAAGAGCAGAGTGGGCTGACGTATGTGACGTTGAACGGGGACGTGATTGATGCCTTTGGCTGCTTGACCGGCGGGGCTGACACTGCCGACGCCTCTCATCGCTTGATCGCGCAGAAGAAACGGATCAAGGAATTGGAAGATGAGATCGCCAAGTTCCGACAAGAAGTGGCGACGGCGACGGCTGATGTGACGGGAAAACGGGAACGCATTCGGACCATGGAAGTCTCGCTCAAGGAACTCACCAGCAAGGCCCACAGTGAAGAGCTCAAGGCCGTGAATCTGGATCGCGATTTGGAAAAGAAACGCGCTGAATTACAAAGGGTCAAGGAAGAAATCGAGCGTGTGACCCGCGAACAGGGCGAATCCAGCCAAGAAACCGCGAACGTTGCTCAGGACATCAAAACTTTGCGACAAAAAATTGTGGAACACGTTCACGAGAAAGCGGTGCTCGAAGAAAAAGTGCGCGAGCTCGAAAAACTTCTTTCTACTCACGACGAACATCTTTCATCCGTAGAAAAAAACTTGCTCGAATTCAAAGTCGCCTTGGCACAGGTCAAAGAACGGCAGGCAGGTATCGAGCGCGAAGCCTCTCAGCTTCTGCAACTGAAAGTCGAAGCTGAATTGGGCATCAATCGCCGTACCACCGATATTGAAAAGGGCGAAACGAATCTCCTCGCCTTGAACGAAGAATCCGCGAGGCTTCGCCAGGAATTAGATGTGGCGGTGACGCGCGCGATGAGGTTGACGGAATCGCTTACCGGACTTCGTGAGAATTATGACAAGGGCCAGCGGGACCTTCGTGAACAAGAACTCAGCATTCGAGAAGTCCGCAAACGCCACGACGAAGCGCGCGAGAAGGTCCATGCCGTGGCGCTTCGCCTGACCGAAGACCGCGGTCGCCTGCAGCACCTCATTGAAAATATCCGCGAGCGGTATCATTTGGAACTTCCGCAGATTGAACAGGAATACGCTCGAGACGAAGCCGAGTTTGATCTTGAAAACGAATCGCAGGCCGTTGAGGTGCTCAAAGAAAAAATCGATGGCGTGGGTCCGGTCAATGTCGATGCGGTGAAGGAATTCGATGAACTTCAGGAACGCTATGACTTTTTGGCGCGGCAACATACCGACCTTTCGCAGTCGCTGGATGGTTTGGAAAAGGCGATCACCAAGATCAATCGCACCAGCCGCAAGCGTTTCCGCGAAACCTTCGACGCCGTGAATAGTCAGTTTCAAGAACTCTTTCCCAAACTCTTCCGCGGCGGCCGCGCCAAATTGGTACTGACCGACGAAGAAAACCTGCTGGAGACCGGCGTGGAAATCATCGCCAGTCCCCCCGGCAAAAAACTCCAATCGATCACGCTGCTCTCTGGCGGAGAAAAGGCGCTGACCGCGATTGCACTCATCTTTTCGATCTTCCTCATCAAGCCGTCGCCGTTCTGTTTGCTCGACGAAGTCGATGCGCCGCTTGACGACGCCAACGTGGACCGCTTCAACGACATGATCCGCAGCATGATCGGCCATTCGCAGTTTATCTTAATCACCCACAACAAGCGGACCATGGAACTTGCCGATGTGCTGTATGGCGTGACCATGGAAGAGGCAGGGGCTTCGAAGATGGTTTCGGTTCGACTGAATCAGGCGCAGGAGATGGTAGGCGAAACTCAAACGGCCGTGGCATAAATGGAAACGTTCAGCTGGTCGACGCTCATCGGGGGATTTGCGTTCTTCTTCTTCGGGCTGAAAAGCGCCCGCGGCGGCTTGCAGGCCGTGGCCGGCAATCGCATGCGGACCGTGCTCTCCCGACTTACTTCCAATCGATTTTTGGCCCTTGTTTTTGGTGCCCTGGTCACCGTGATGCTCCAGAGTTCGGGCGCGACCTCGGTGATGCTCATCTCCTTTGTTGAAACCGGACTCATCCAGCTTTCGCAGGCGGCTGCCGTGCTGCTTGGTGCGGATATCGGCACGACGGCCACGGTTTTCCTGTTATCGATCCATGGCCTAACCGACTACGCGCTGCTGATCGTTGCCCTTGGGCTTTTGTTGCAGGGGATGTACAGCCAGCGGAAGACGAAACACGTTGGTGGTATCCTGCTCGGTTTCGGCCTCATCTTTTACGGCATGCACCTCATGACCACGGCAGCCATTCCCCTCAAAGAAAATCCCATTGCCCGCGAACTCTTCAGCTACCTGTCCGGAAATGCGCTGCATTCGCTCATTTTAGCGACGATCATTGCCGGTGTGCTCCATTCTGCGGGAACGATTGGAATTGCCATCGCGCTGGCGCTTGCGGGAACCCTGACGTTTGAGGCCACGCTGCCCATTGTCCTTGGCGCAAATATCGGCACCTGCATTACGGCGGTCATCTCCGGCGCGAATTCCAATATCGATGGGAAAAGAGTTGCCGCGGTTCACACGTTTTCAAAGGTCATCGCCACAGCGATCATCTTCCCTTTTTTGCCGCTGGCAGGGCAGGTAATTAATGTTGTGAGCATCGCGGTTGCCAGCGTTGTGCCCTTATTCGATCCTGGCGTTGCCGGACGCATTGTGCTCGCGCATGTCATCTTCAATGCGATACTGGCGATCTTCTTTCTTCCCTTGCTTGATATCGTCGTCTGGGCTGTCAGGAAGATTTTGCCCGAACCGCAACACAAAGAAGAACCTTTTGGCCCCAAGTACTTAAGCCACGCCGCGCTCACCACGACCCCCCTGGCGTTTGCCCAGGTCAAACTCGAAATCTTACGGCTTGCGGGCTTGGTGAAAGATTTGGTGGATGGCTCGTTGCGCATGTTCAGCAAAGGGTTGGATGCCGCAGAAGAGATTGAACGCATCGAAACCGAGGATGATAAAATCGATATCCTCGAAAAAGCCGTGCGCTTTTATCTGGCCAAGCTTTCCTCTGAAAATCTGTCGGAAGGGGATGCCAAGCGGCAGATGGCGCTATTATCCATCGCTCAAGATCTTGAAGAAATAGGCGATACGATTTCCAAAGAGATGGCGGCGCTCGCGCGCAAGAAAATGTCGCGCCACGGCATTTTTTCGCAAGAAGGTTGGGACGATTTGCGGCAATTTCAAAAACTCGTCTGCGAAAATATGGAACTCACGATGTCGATTCTGGCCCACAGTTCAGAAGAACTCATCGCCAAACTGATCCGCCATGAATCGCACATGGACGGCGTGGAACAGAGCCTGCGCCTGCAGCATCTGACCCGACTCAATCACGCGCTCAAAGAATCGCTCGACACGAGCTCGATCCACCTCGACATCCTGGCCAGCTTCCGCCGCATCAATGCCAAATTGACCCACGTGGTGAAGATGGCTGGAGAGCATTGAATAAATTTGAATAAAATAGTTGACACTTTAAGTCCTATTGTACTAGTTAAATAGTACATGAACGATGGCTGGCGAAAAGAGCTGCTCACACTGATGACAGCGACGAAAGGCGAGAAGGAGCTGAACGAGCTTCTGGAGGCCCTTTTGACGCCGGTGGAAAGGGAAGAACTTGCGGTGCGCTGGCAG
>JACQOX010000033.1 GCA_016202335.1 Deltaproteobacteria bacterium | reverse complement strand
GCTCTTGCTGGCTCACGATGTCAGCCGCGCCAAACGACGCAAGGTGATCGACAAGATGGCGGCCGTCATGATTTTGGAAAGTTATCTTCGTAATGAAAGGGGAAAATCATGAAGCATCTCTGGCGTATGGTGAAAATGATGACCATGGGAACATTTTTCGTCATGTTGCTCGTGGCTGCTGTGCTTTACGCCGCTGTTACGATTTGGAAGACGCCGCAGGCCAAGGAAATTGAAATCGAAGCGGGCATGAATGTTCCGGCCATTGCCGAGCGTCTCGCCGAAGAACAGGTGATTCGCACTCCGAAACTTTTTTCCCTCTGGGTGCGGCTCTTAGGCTACGACGGAAAACTCCGCGCGGGAACGTATGAATTCGAACAGGGACTGACGCTTCATCAGGTGGTGGAGAAGCTTAAGCTGGGCGAAGTCAAAGTCCTGACCTTTACGGTCATTGAAGGTTGGAATTTGAAAAACATCGCGGCATCGCTCAATGAAAAAGAATACATCCGCGATCGCATGCTGGCCGACGAAGTGCTGAAGCTTGCCGAAGATCCGGCATTTCTGGCGAGCCTTGGCCTCACCAATGTTCCGTCGCTCGAAGGCTACATTTTCCCGGAGACCTATCGCGTGCTTCGCCCTAAAACGGGCGAAGACATCCTGCGTCAGCTTTTCGGGGCCTTTGAGAAAGAATATATCCCGAATTTTGCGGTACAGGCCAGGCTGCTCGGGCTCACCAACCATCAGGTTTTGACGCTCGCTTCCATTGTGGAGAAAGAAGCGGGCAGTGACGAAGAACGTCCGATCGTCGCTTCCGTGTTTTGGAATCGTTTGAAACTCAAGATGCCGCTGCAGAGCGATCCCACGGTGATTTACGGTCTCAAGGAATTTCAGGGCAATTTGACGAGGACTGATCTGCAAAATCCCCATCTTTATAATACGTATGTCCATCCCGGTCTTCCGCCAGGCCCCATCTGCAGCCCCAGCCGCGCCTCGATCGAAGCGGTCTTGAACCCAGCTCAGACGGACTATCTGTATTTTGTCTCCAAAAACGACGGCACCCATCAATTCTCTGCCGACTTCGCGGATCATACGCGTGCAGTCATGGAATTTCAGCCGCGGCGAAAATGATAATAGAGGTGGTGTCATCGCGAGCCCTGAAAGGGCGTGGCGATCTCCTGGCATCAATTGTCATCCCCAAATATTTTTCGGACAAAGGACAAAGGGTTGATACTTGGCATCCAATTTTGCCAATGCTCTCATATTCTTCTCTTGCAGCCGCGAGAGCATGAGAAACTTCACCAGTGATGTTGAAATAATCTGTGGTGTGGCCTGGAAGCGTATCCAAAAAATGTTATTGCTGTTTAGGATTGTACTTTTGATAGGTGTTTGCAGACAAAGTTGGGCGGCGTTTACGAAAGATTTTAAATGTTCATCCATCGATAAATGATGTGCGGTTTTCCTTGTGGATATATTCACGGGATTGCCACGCCATGCGGGCTCGCTCGCAATGACAGCTTGTATTTTCATCATTTGGAAATCAACATGAAAAAACATATTTTGAAAAACATATTTGGTTGGCAATTCCACATTAAAGTTGCGCCTTTTTTTTAAACCTGCCAAAAGGCCAAAAAATTAAAGGGGGAAGAATGTCGACATCATGCTGTGATCTTTCAGGAACCACGAAAACGAGGAGCTGTATGGGAAACGCCAATAAGTTTACTGATTATAAAGTCAAAGACATGTCGCTCGCCGAATGGGGTCGCAAAGAAATGATGCTTGCCGAGCAAGAAATGCCCGGGCTCATGGCGATTCGCGCCAAATACGGCAAAGAAAAGCCGCTTAAAGGTGCGCGCGTGGCAGGTTGCCTGCACATGACGATTCAGACCGCGGTGCTGATTGAAACATTGAAAGAACTCGGTGCTGACGTCCGTTGGTCGAGCTGTAATATCTTTTCGACGCAGGACCACGCTGCTGCGGCCATCGCGGCCGCGGGCATTCCGGTTTTTGCCTGGAAAGGTGAGACGGAAGAGGAATACAACTGGTGCATCGAACAGACCATCATGTTTGGGGATCAGCCGCTCAACATGATCCTCGATGACGGCGGCGATCTGACGCAGTATGTCTATCAAAAACGCCCGGACATCTTGCCGCAGCTCCGCGGAATTTCCGAAGAAACCACGACCGGTGTCGCGCGTCTCTACAATATGATGAAAGAGGGCACGCTCAAAACGCCGTGCATCAACGTCAACAATTCCGTCACGAAATCAAAATTCGACAATCTTTACGGCTGTCGGGAATCCTTGGCCGATGGCATCAAGCGGGCGACTGACATCATGGTCGCCGGGAAAGTGGTCGTCATCGCCGGTTACGGCGATGTGGGTAAAGGCTGTGCTGCAGCGATGAAGGGCTTGGGCGCGCGCGTGATCATCACGGAGATCGACCCTATCAATGCGCTGCAGGCGGCGATGGAAGGCTATCAAGTGACGACGCTCGACGATGTTATTTCCACCGGCGACATCTTTGTGACCGCCACCGGCTGCTGCCGCATCATCACCGGCGAACACATGAGCCGCATGAAGGATAAGGCGATCGTTTGCAACATCGGCCACTTCGACGATGAAATCGACATGGCGTGGTTTAAGAAACATCCTGAAGTCAAAAAGACGGAAGTAAAACCGCAGGTGGATCTGCATACCTTTGCGGATGGCCATTCAGTTATCATCTTAGCCGAAGGTCGTTTGGTGAATCTCGGCTGTGCCACAGGCCATCCCTCGTTTGTGATGAGCAGTTCGTTTACCAACCAATGTTTGGCGCAGATTGAACTGTTCACCAAGAAATATGCTGTCGATGTCCACATGCTGCCGAAGAAATTGGACGAAGAAGTCGCGCGCTTGCATCTGGAAAAACTTGGCGTGAAGCTCACCAAGCTCACCAAGGAACAGTCCACGTATCTTGGTGTTTCCGTTGATGGACCGTATAAACCGGAATTTTATCGGTATTAATTTAGAGCTCTTCAGGATCAAGACCCTGCTCATTGTCATGGAGTGGAACGGTTCCTCTGCAGCGCTCCTCTAGCGCAAGATAGTGGCTGTAGGTTGTGCGTGCAACGACTACCGGCCAGTTTTCGCTGTCGGCAAGATCTTCAGGCGTTGGTGTGCGACCGCCAGTTTGAGCCATAAATTGGTCAATCCAAATGCGCATGTTTTTGAGAAGCTGGATGTCTGCGTAAGAAAAACCAAGCCGCATCCAGTAAACCTGCCGGCCTTCATTAAGTACAATTATCCTTATGAACGTGTGCGAAAATATTTGGCCTTCGGCGCGAGCTTCGTAGCCCTCCATTTTTTGAGAGAGCTGCTTCATGGTACGTGCTTCAATTTCAGCTTGATCTTCTCGTTCAAAATGTTTGGCAATTATACTTCTGATAAATCCTCTTTGTGCACCGATTTCGCGGTGAAAACGATGTTTCTCATCAGAAGAGAGTGTTCGGGGAATTCTTTTGTTGCGTAAGCTTGAAGGTTTGAGGTGTTCCATTTTTCCCTTCAAATCCGTTTCATCTAACGCTGTCGCCGCGATTTGGATACGGTCTGTGGCTTTTGTGGAAACCGGGCTGCGACCGATTTCATAGAGAGAGATGGTTGCTTCACTCATGCAGAGATAGGTGGCGAATGCACTTCGGGAAAGATGCAGTCTCATTCTTGTTTCGCGAAGGAGTCGATTCAATGCATGGTTTCTATAGGGATGAGGTATTCCAATGTTGTCATGGGAGGGACATTTAGGTCGAAATCGTTCGTTTATTTTACATCGTTCCAGAATGGAGGTTTTTGTTTCCATTTTTTAAAGAGCTTGATCCAGCGTGATACCGGGTCTCTCTTTCCGGAGAGGAATGCATCTGTCAGATAATGTGGAGTTAAACCAGCTGCTGCTGCCAGTTCGCACACATCTATATCCCAATAGACCATAAGCGCCCGTAGCCGCAATGCTTCTGGATAATAGGGAAAGCTGTTTTCTTGCCATGCGCGTTCATAAGCTGCAAGATGGCGATGTATGTTGTGGGGCTCTGATCGTTCGAGGATGTCGAGCAACATTGGAGGTGGCGGGCGATTTCCCTTTGCCCAACGGCAAACAGCAGCACGGCTTACCTTGATAAGTCTGGCGACTTCAAGTTGGGATAAGTCAAATCTCTTGAGGTGTTGAGCGAATGTCGTCTGAGAGCTGGATGGTTTGCGTCGTTCCTCTCTCTCGATTGCGGAGAGATAGCGTCTTGACCGTGCGAAGAGGGCACGAAGTGCATCTGTGCTCATACCCCACGGATCTGAAATGAAAGGCGGTAAGGGAATGCCCTTTGCCGCGTTTTCCAGTGGAGAATCTGCAATGCCACCGGCCGCTTGTTTGACGAGTATTGGCTGTTGTTGCCGGAAAAGTTGAGAGAGCTGTCGCCCGCAGTTTGGTGCCTCGGGATGAGAAAGCAGGCCGGCCATTTTTTCAGCAGGTGTGGCGGAAATTTGTCGATAGTGGGAAACAAAAGGGGATATTCCCTGTGCGACGATTTCCGTCATCGGTGATGCATCAAAAACATTTGCTGCGCGATAAGGGTTGCCGATGGCAATGGCAGCGTAAAATCCGGTAATGATGGAAGGAAATTGCATCGGGAATGTTTCTTATCGAAACCTCGCCGGAAAATACCACCAAAGGCTGGTGGCAAGATAAGGTCCACCGATGTATCCGGGATAAGAGGGGAACGGTGTGGTGGTGTAGATCGGTCCGGTTGGAATCACTTGCGGTGGAACGGTTGACGTGTTGGCCATGATTGCGATCATGCGTTGATGGTCTTCATCCATGGGCAGCGTATTTGTTGATTTTCCGAGGGCGGCTCCGCCGGCGACCGGTGTGAGGCAACAGCGAAAAGCCTGCAACGACCCGGCGCTGTCGGGACAGGGGGGATTGGCAAGTACTCCCAGAGGTAGGAGAAGGGCGATGGCGATGAAAAGAAGTTTCATCATATGGTTTACGCCTACTACGTAAGTTCACTCAATTTAAAGAGTAATTCTCGCTTCAAGTATTGGATGACAGGCTTCGATTCGGCGATCATGATGCCGACGAGCATGAGGCCCGCTCCGAAGAGGGCCACGGTCGTCATCGTCTCGCCGCCCCACAGCCAGCCAAACAACGGTCCGAAGACGGCTTCAAGAGAAAAGATGATGCCCGCGCGGGTGGGGTCGATGATCCGCTGCGCCCAGGCTTGAATCGACATGGCCATGACCGTGGCGAAAACGGCTGTGAATCCCACCGTGAGCCACCCAATAGGGGGCAGGTCAAAGGCCATCCCTTTATTGAGCACTGCTCCAATCAAGGAATACACCGACATAAACAGGAACTGGTAGAGCACCAGCTGCGATGGCCGATGCTTGGAGGCGTATCGCCCGGTGAGGATGATGTGAAATACAGACGCCACAGCGCACAGGACCGTGAGGGCGTCGCCGAGGTTGGCGCCACCGAAGCTGTATTGAGTTAATAAGAATAATCCCACCAGCGCGAAAACAATCCCGACGATGGAATAAATATTCGTGCGTGTTTTATAAAACACGGCCGAGACGATGGGGATGAAGACCATGTACAGGCAGGTGATGAGAGCCGAGTTCGAGGCGGTCGTGTAAAGAAGTCCAATGGTCTGGGTGACGTAAACCGCGATGAGGTACAGGCTTAAAATAAATGCTGCTTTGATGGTGGCACGATCGGCTTCCAAGAGGCGTTTGGGCTTCAGCGCAGCGAGAAGAAGAAAAGCGGCGAAAAATCGAAGAAAGAGAAACCAGTACAAATCCACCGATTCGATGGTGATCTTGACCAAAATAAAGGCTGCGCCCCAAGCGGCGGTCGCAAACAAAAGCCCACCGAGCGCCAGCAGCTGTTTCATTTTATCTTCCATAAAATTTCCGTATTGCGCATCGGATCCTCGGGATGCGGTTCGATGATCAATTCAAATGTTTTTTTCTCGCCGGTGATTATTTTTTGTTTCGGCAGGTCAAGTACGCCTTGGCCCCAGTGCGTATGCGGTTTTCCTGGCGAACAATCAGTCGTGAGCCCCTTGGCCCACCTGACAACTGGCCAGAGTCCCATGCCGGAGATAACGCCTTCGCGCAAGAAGCGAAAGGAGGTCTTGGTATGCAAAAAAGATTTAAAGCTGGCCTGAAAATCAATGGTGGAGAGTTTTTGCGGCTTCGCCAGAAAAGATTTCGGTGAAATCATTTTTGCCAAAGGACTCTTCAATGGTTTTCGCGATCGGATTTTTCCGATGGTTTGAGCGAAATCAAAGTCGGCCACGTTTGACCATGTAAGGAGATCACTATTTAGATCTACCTCCCCTTGCCCCTCCTTACAAAGGAGGGGAAGAGTGACCGGCACGCCCCACAACTCCATCTTATCCGGAATGATTCGCCCCCCTTTTTTGAGCAGCCGCTTTTTCGCATCCGAGAGCGTTGCTAAAATATTTTCATCAAACCCGAGGGAACCGATGGTTTCGCAGATGATGACATCCACGCGCTTTTCCAATTCAAGATCAAACGACAGTCCTTCGAAGAAGGTGATGCGGTCAGCGAGGCCAAATTGTTGAGCGTAAGATTTGGCGACTTCTACGGCTTCGCTGTTGGCATCGATGGCAAACACTTGTTTGGCGCCAGCTCGCGCGGCGATGAAGGAAAGAAGCCCAATGCCGGTACCGATATCCAAAACCACATCGCCGGGTTTGACGATTTTTTCGATGGCTCGAGCGAGCGGCAGCGTGCGAAGCGGATCGAGCACCATGGCGGCGTGGTGGGAGAGAATTTTTTCAAGGCGTGCCTGCAAAATTGGCGATCTGCGACGTTGGCCCTCACTCGCGATCCTCACGTACTTATCGTGTACGCTCCGGTCGCTCATTTCGGGCCTGCCTTGCATCTCATCCAATTTTGCAAACACGCT
>JACQOX010000032.1 GCA_016202335.1 Deltaproteobacteria bacterium | reverse complement strand
TGGGGCAATTGTTGATGATCAATCTGCGCGAAGTCGACACTGTGGCCCGTTTCGGAGGCGAAGAATTTGTGCTGCTCCTCCCTGACACCGATAAACGAGGTGCCATCGCCGTGGCAGAAAAAGTTCGGCGCATTGTCCGTGAACGCATGCCGATGGAAGACAGCGCTGAAGATACAAAAATCACCATTTCCGGGGGGATTGCCCACTATCCAGATGATGTGAAAGACATGGAGGACCTCATTGATCACGCCGATATCGCCCTCTATCGCGCCAAAGAACAGGGCCGCGATCAAGTCGTCTGCTTTGCGCCGCCGAAACCAAAAGTCGCCGACGAAGCCGAACCCCAACAAGTTATTCCCACACTGCTTGCGGCCAAGAAAAAGTTTTTTACCACGATGCAGTGAAGTTACTTCTTCAGCTCTTCCATCACCTTCTTCATGTCTTCCCACACCGTCTTCTTCATTTCAGGATTGCGCAGCAAGTAGGCCGGATGGAAGGTGGGCATGACTTTGATGCCATCCCAATCGCGGAAAGTTCCGCGGATGCGGCTGATCTTTTCTTCGGTCTGCAGCAGGCCTTGAATTGCAGTGGCTCCCAGGCAGACGATGATCTTTGGGTCGATGATGTCGATCTGCTTGCGTAAATACGGCATGCACGCGGCCATCTCGTCGGCAGCGGGTTGGCGATTGTCGGGCGGGCGGCATTTCGCGATATTTCCAATGTAGACATCGCTGCGCTTGAACCCCATGGCTTCGATGATTTTATTGAGCAACTGGCCGGCGCGGCCGACAAAGGGTTCTCCCTGGGCGTCTTCATCGCGTCCCGGCGCTTCACCCACGAACATGAGCTTTGCATCGGGATTGCCGACGCCGAAGACGATGTTGGTGCGGCCCGTACACAACCGACACTTCTGGCATCCCTCCACCTCGGTTTTGTAGAGTTGTTCAAGTGTCGATTTTTTTTCTGAGGGACTCAATTGACGAGCACTCATTTTAAAATTGATGATTGATACGGGTGACGCCGGAGAGTTCCGGGGGGCCCCGTGTACCGGGGGACCGGAACCGCAGGCGGCAGGCCCCGTATTCGTTGAAGGTATTTTAAAATGAGTGCGAGGCACTTCCCTGAGTCCCATCATCACTTGATACTCCAGAAACTTTTTCGCTTCTTTTAAGACTTGTTTTCTTTGTTCCATAGCGAGAATCATTGGCACGTATGCTTTCCGTTGTCATCATCACAGCGCTTCTTTTTTTCCTGTTTCCGACGGCCGCCCATGCCTGGGGTCCGGGAATGCACGTGGAAACCGCGATGCGGGTGCTCGCCGATCTTTCGTTTGTGCTGCCGGCGATTGCGGCGCTGATTTCCAAACATCCCGAAGACTATATTTACGGCACGACGAGTCCGGACATCATTCTCGGGAAAAAATACGCTGGGCTTCAATTTCATTGCCACAATTGGGAGATGGGAAATCTCATTTTGTCGGAAGCTTCGAGTGATCGGCAGCGGGCCGCGGCCTACGGTTATCTCACGCATTTGGCCATGGATGTGGTGGCACATAATTTTTTCATCCCATATAAAATCGTTCGAAGCTATAAGACCAGGCTGCTCTCCCACAGTTATTGGGAAATGCGCTTTGACCTCGATGTGCCTGATCGATGCTGGAAACACCTGGGCAAGATTTCCGTCCATGAAATTGAGGAATTTGACGAACTCTTGAAGCGTGTCCTCAAAAAAACGCTTTTTTCGTTCTCCACCAATAAGCGCATTTTTAATTCCATCCTCATGCTGCAGAAAATGCGCGGCATGAAAGAGACGCTCCGCCTGTACGCCAAACAATCGAAATGGGAGCTCGAACAGGATAACCGTCGGCAGTACGTGGATTTGACGTGGGACGCCGTCAAAGACTTTCTCTCAAGGCCGGATGAAGCCCTGTGCCTCCGGGCTGACCCCGCGGGCATTAAACGTCTGGACTATGCTCAAAACCTTCGTCGCGAATTGAAGGCCATGGTGAAACGCGGATTTATTGACGAGCCCCAGGCCGAAAAGCTGCTCCATCTGGTTCGGTCCGGACTCTTGGCTGGGCTTTACGATCCTGACGTAGTACTCCCCGATGTTATTGACGTGATGTAATTTTCATTTTTTTGATTTCCTTCTTTTCCCGAGCAACCACACAATGTTATGAATAAATTATGTTCTTGTTCTTCACCGACATTCTTCATCGGGAAATCATGGACCGCTACGGTCGGTTTTTGGGGTATCCGTTTGATTTTACCGCCAAGTTTGATGAACCCTATCCGCGGCTCACGTCGATCATCTTGTCGCGCTCAAGGTTTTGCCGTCGCTATCTGGAAATTCCCTGGACCGACGTCCAATTCAATGACGAGCATTTTTCATTGCGCCATGCGCTCGACACCTATTCCATTAAATCCGAATACCGTCGGGATGGGGTTCCTACGCTTCGTCACAATGTCCTTGATCAACAGGTGGTGGACACATTTAATCGTAAACTGGTGAGGATCAACGATTTGCATCTGCTCTCCGTTGGTGGCGAGCTGCGTATCGCCCACGTCGACATCGGGATACGGGGACTGGTGCGTCGCCTGGGCTGGGAGCCGGCCGTGGATTTTGTGGTCCGAGCCTTCAACCGTCATGCGACCTATCTCAACGTCTCCTCTTTCATCGGTTGGAAGTACATTCAACCGTTGTCCATCCAGGACGCTGCCGGGAAAATTCAACTCAACGTAGATCAACAGACGCTGCGCAGTATTCCACCGTCCGACAT